>CALJUJ010000573.1 GCA_937975525.1 uncultured bacterium | reverse complement strand
TTCGCCGCGATCGTCAAGGAAGGAACACTGCGCACTTCGGCAGCGTTGCACGTTCGTGCAGCGACACCGGGCGCCCGCGTCGGCCGACCATGCCGACCCGACGGATGGCAGGCCGGCTGGCACGCAGGTTGGATACAATCGGGCGATCGGGTCCATGGGAGGTGACGCATGCGGGCATCCGCGCTGGTGGTCGACGACGACGCATCGGTCCGTTTCGTCTTGGGACGTGCACTCGAATCGATTGGGGTCGAGGTGATCGAGGTCGACGATGGCGCCGAGGTCATCCCCCTCCTGCAGGGACGCCGCTTCGACGTGCTCGTCATCGACCTCTACATGCCGGGGATGAACGGGTTCGAGCTGCTGCGACAGCTGCGCCGGCCGCCGCCGAACGTCCTGCCGCGGCCGCGCACGGCTACCGACGTGCCGGTGCTGGTGGTGTCCGCCGAGGGCGAAGCGGAGACCGTCGCCAACGCCCGCAGGCTCGGCGCCGACGCCCAGCTCCCGAAGCCGATCGACCTCGCGCAGTTCGAGCAGACGGTGCGCCAGCTGCTGCACTCCGAGCGTCCGGGAGGGCGCTCGGAGCGCACCTGACCGCACGATCAACGGGTTTCGAAGTAGACGTTCTTCGTCTCGGTGTAGTGCTCGAGCGCGTGCATGCCGAGCTCGCGGCCGAGGCCCGATTGGTGGAAGCCACCGAACGGTGCCTGCAGATAGACGCTGGACGACGAGTTCACCGACAGGTTGCCGGTGCGCACCGCCCGCGCCACCCGCAAGCCGCGCTTGAGGTCGTTCGTCCACAACGAACCGGACAAGCCGTAGACCGTGTCGTTCGCCAACGGGATCGCCGCGGCTTAGTCGGCGAACGTGAGCACCGTGACCACCGGCCCGAAGATCCCCTCGTCGACGATGCGCATGCGCGGCCGCGCCTCGGTGAAGACTGCCGGCGACAGAAAAAAGCCGTCGCCCGGCAGGACCTCGCCGCCGCAGCGCAGGGTCGCCCCCTCGGCGACACCGGTCTCGACGTAGCCGCGCACCGACAGGCGCTGCCCCGCGGAAATCAGCGGCCCCATGTCGGTGCCCTCCGCGAGCGGATCGCCGACCTTGAGCCGCTTCGTCGCCGCGACGAGCGCTTCGACGAACGGCTCGGCGATCGCCTGCTCGACGATGATGCGCGAGCGGGCGCAGCAGTCCTGCCCGGCGTTGTCGAACACCGAGGCGACAGCGCCGGCCGCCACCTCGTCGATGTCGACGTCGGCGAAGACGACGTTCGGCGACTTGCCGCCGAGCTCGAGGCCGACCCGTTTGATGGTCTTCGCGGCGGTCGCCATGATCGCGCTGCCGGTCGCGGTCTCCCCGGTGAAGCCGATTTTCGCGACGTCGGCATCGGCGGCGAGCGCCGCGCCGATGGCCGCGCCGGGCCCCGGAAGCACATTGACGACGCCGGGCGGGATCCCCGCTTCCTGCGCGAGCTCGCCGAGGCGCAGCGCCGTCAGCGGCGTCAGGCTCGCGGGCTTGAGCACCACCGTGTTGCCGCAGGCGAGCGCCGGCGCGAGCTTCCAGGTGGCGATCACCATGGGGAAGTTCCATGGGACGATGAGCCCGACGACACCGAGCGGCTCGCGCAGAGTCAGGTCGAGCCCCGGAGTCTTCACCTGGATGGTCTAGCGGAAGAACTTGTCGGCGGCCCCGGCGTAGTAGCGTAGGGTGTCGGCGACGTGGCCGGCCTCCCAGCGCGCTCCACCGATCGGCTTGCCGCCGTTGCGCGACTCCAGCAACGCGAGCTCTTCGACGTGGGCCCGCACGACCTCGGCATAGCGGAACAGCAGATCCGCCCGGGCCACCGCACCGCGCGCGGCCCAGGCGGGAAACGCCGCCCGCGCCGCCGCGACCGCGGCGTCGAGATCGGCAGGGCCGGAGGCCGCGACCGAGTCGAACACCTTCCCCGTCGCCGGGTTCGTCACCTCGATCACTCCAGCGCCCGCGGGTCGTCCGTCACCGATCAATAGATTGTGCATCGATTCCTCATCTCTCCCCGCCAGCTCGCCGCCGGCGTCTCGGTCGGCGGCGTCAGTCGAGTGCCGTCACGTAGGCGCCGCTGAGGCCGCCGTCGACCAGAAAGGTCGTCCCGTTGACGTACGACGCGTCGTCGGACGCCAGGAACAACGCGGCCTTGGCGATCTCCTCGGCCTCGGCCAGGCGCCCCATCGGCAGGTGCACGAAGCGCCGGGCCCGCGCCGCGGGCTCGGCGAGCAGCGCTTGCAGCAGTGGCGTGTTGACCGGTCCCGGACAGAGCGCATTGGCGCGGATACCCTTGCGCGCGAACTCCACCGCGATCTCGCGGGTGAACGCGAGCACGGCTCCCTTGGAGGCGGTGTAGGCGCTCTGCGAGGTGGCCGCGCCCATGACGGCGACGAACGAGGCGGTGTTGATGATCGACCCGCCGCCGGCACGCAGCAACGCCGGGATGCCGAACTTGCAACCGAAGAACACGCCCTTGACGTTCACCGCCATGACCCTGTCGAACGTTGCTTCGTCGGTGTCGAGTACCGATTCGTCGTCGGCCGGCATGATCCCGGCGTTGTTGAAGAGGACGTGCAGCGCGCCGAACGTTTCCTCGGCGAACGCCACCATCGACTCGACGTCGGCTGCGCGGGCGACGTCGGCGCGGACGAAGGCAGCCCGGCGCCCCTGGTCGCGCAGATCCTCGGCGAGCTGCTCACCGGCGTCCGTCGCCGCGTCGGCGAGCACCACCGCGGCGCCCTCCGCCGCGAACGCGAGCCCTGCCTGGCGACCGATGCCGCCACTCGCCCCGGTGATCAGGGCCACCTTGCCATCCAGCTTTCCCATCAACTTCTCCTCGCGCGGCGGCGCCGCACTCGTATGATCATTGCTTCTTCGCCCGTGCGCCCGCGGCGACGAACGCCTCGAACAAGCGTTCCTGCTCGACCTCCCCCGGCTGCATCTCCGGATGCCACTGC
The DNA here is from genome assembly GCA_937975525.1 of uncultured bacterium. Lineage (GTDB taxonomy): Bacteria > Desulfobacterota > Binatia > HRBIN30 > HRBIN30 > CALJUJ01. Next base: position 992 of record CALJUJ010000573.1, on the reverse strand, counting down.
ACGCCGACACACCAGGGGTGGGCCGTGTGGACGATCGCCTCGACGACGTCGTCCGCGGCCCAAGCCACCGCCTCCAGAGCGGCGCCGAGCGAGTCGATCGCCTGGTGATGCCAGGAGCAGACCTCCACGTCGGTGGCGCCGAGCCACGCGGCGAGCCGCGACTTCGCCGCGACGCGCACGCGGTGCCGCGTCGGCAGGCGCGGCGGAAGCCGGTGCCGGACGCTCTCGCCGAAGGTCTCCGGCAGGTGGACGTGGAGCGTGCCTCCGGTGGCGACGTTGAGCACCTGCGTACCGCGGCAGATACAGAGGATCGGTAGCTCCGTGCGCTGCAGCGCCGCCGTCAACAGATCGATCTCGAAGCGGTCGCGCTCGGAGCACACCATGTAGACGGTCTCGTGGCCGTCCGCGCCGTAGAGCTCCGGATCGAGGTCGCCGCCCCCCGCGAGGATCAATCCGTCGACGAGATCGAGCAGGCGCTCGAGGTCGGGCTCCCCCGGGGTGAGCAACATCGGCAGCCCGCCCGCCGCTCGCACCGCATCGACGTAGCCGCACGGCAGGGTGAACGCGGGGGGATCGCCGTCTCGATGGTAGGTCGAGATCCCGATCAGCGGACGCATCAAGCCCTTTCGAAGTAGCGGCGCCGCTCCCAACCGGTCACGGCCTCGTCGAACTTGCGCTGCTCGGTACGTGCGAAGTGGAGCAGATGCTCGACGACGTCGTCGCCGAGCGCGTTGCGGAACATCGTCGACGCCTCGAACTCGGCGATCGCCTCGGGCAGCGTGCGCGGAACCTTCGGCAGGTCGCCCGCGGCGTAGACGTCGCCCTGGAACAGCGCCGGAGGCTCGGTGCGATTTTCGATTCCATCGAGGCCGGCGGCCAGCGCCGCCGCGAACAGCGGACGATCTCTCGACGCGGACCACAGGCTCGAGTGCAGGAGCATGAGCGTAGCGGCGTCGCGCACGACGAGAAACGCGATGAACGTGACGGACAAG
>CALJUJ010000572.1 GCA_937975525.1 uncultured bacterium | reverse complement strand
CAAACGCGCGCAGGTATTGAAGATCCCGACGTTCTCGACTAGTCCTCGATGCAAATTTACAGCCGGAGGGGAACGATGCGAGCACGATGTGCGGTGATGGGAGTCGCGGCGGCGGCTTTACTGCTCGGCGGGGGGAATCAGGCAGCGTTCGCGGACGACGACTACAGTCGGCCCGGGCCCTACATGAGCGCCGGCTTTTCGTGGGGTAAGGAAGCGATCAACGTCGACAACATCGAAGACCAGGTGACCGACGCGCGTCGCGAGCAGCAATTCTCGGTTGCGCCGACGTGCTCGACGGCGTCGCCGACCATCGATTGCAACAAGCGCGCGCTGCTCGATCGCCAGGATTCGCCGGGCGCCGACGTTCGCTTCGGCTATCGGTTCAACGAGATCTTCGCCGCCGAGCTCAACGTCCAGTACTTCGACCGCTACGAGCTCATCCTGCGCGGCACCAACCTGCGCCGTCAGACGCCGTTCGAGAACTTCTCCTCGGCGGACTACGACATCGCCGAGATCCAGGCGTTCAACTTCTTCGCGAACATGCGTGCCTACGCGTGGACCGGCCCGCTGCAGCCCTACGGCCTGCTCGGCATCGGCGCCGTCTACGTCGACGCCGACACCAAGGCTGCGCCGATTCGCGTCCCGGTGGATGCCGACAACGACGGCATGATCGACGGCGACCCCGACGCGGGCTTCGACTCGCCGAAAATCGAGTCGGGTAGCGATTCCGACGTCGTCTTCGCCGGCAAGCTCGGCGGCGGACTCGACTACTACCTGACCAACAACATCGTCCTCAATTTCGACATCAGCTGGGTGCTGACGACGGGCGTGGACATCGACACGCTGCCCGACAAGATCCAGCTCAACCAGGTGCCGATCACCACGAGCTTGATGTACCGCTTCTGATCTCAGGCGCTCGCCCTGCGGCGAGCCTCGATGCAACGAAGAAGGGGCGGGGTCGAAAGACCCCGCCCCTTCTTCGTTTCGTCTCGCCGGCGCCGCTACGAGCGGCGCAACGTCGCGTCAGATGTGGATGGCGCCGCCGTTCACGGCGAGCGCGGCTTCCTTGACCGCCTCGGGGAGCGTCGGGTGCGCGTGCACCGAGCGGGCGACGTCCTCGGCGCTCGCGCCGAACTCCATCGCCACGGCCGCCTCGGCGATCATGTCCGATGCATGCGCTCCGAAGATGTGCACGCCGAGAATGCGGTCGTCCTGGGCGTCGGCGATCACCTTGGCGAGGCCGTCGGTTTCGTCCATGCAGCGGGCGCGTCCGTTCGCCATGAACGGAAACGTCCCGACCTTGATCTCGTGGCCCGCATCGCGCGCCTGCTCTTCGGTCATGCCGACGCTGGCGAGCTCCGGTGCCGTGTAGACGACGTTCGGGATCGCTGCGTAGTTCACGTGGCCGGCGTGCCCGGCCATCATCTCGACCGCCGCGACTCCCTCTTCCTCGGCCTTGTGCGCCAGCATCGGCCCGGCGATGGCGTCGCCGATCGCGTGGATGCCCGCAACGTTGGTGCGGTAGGACTCGTCGACGCGCACGCGACCGCGATCGTCGAGCGCGACGCCGACGTCGTCGAGGCCGAGGCCGTCGACGTAGGCGCGGCGGCCGACGGCGACGAGCACCAGGTCGCACTCGTGCCGGCTCGACTTGCCGCCCGACTCGAGCTCGACGGCGAGCTTGCCCTTCTCCTCGACGAATCCCTTCGCGGTCGTGCTCAAGGCGAAGCTCAGGCCCTGCTTCTCGAGCGCCTTCTTCAGCAGCTTGCCCGCCTCGACGTCCATGCCCGGAACGACGCGGTCCATGTACTCGACGACGTGCACTTCGGTGCCGAGGCGGGACCACACCGACCCGAGCTCGACGCCGATGGCGCCGGCGCCGACGACGAGCATGCGCCCGGGCACCTCGTCGAGCGCCAGGGCCTCGGTGGACGACAGCACGCGCTTGCCGTCGAAAGGCAGGTCGGGCAACTCGATCGGCACGCTGCCGGTGGCGATGAGAATGTGCTTCGCCGTGAGCTCCTGGGTGTCCTTGCCTGAGCTGACGGCGACGCGTCCGGCCGCGACGATGCGTGCGGTGCCTTCGACGCGCTCGATTTCGTTCTTGCGGAACAGGCCCTTGATCCCCTGGGTCAGCGTCTTCACGACCTTGTTCTTGCGGGCCATCATCTTGGCCAGGTCGAGCTTCGCCTCGCCGATCTCGATGCCGTGGGCCGCGAGGCGGTGAAGTGCGTGGAAGCGCTCGCTCGAGTCGAGCAGCGCCTTGCTCGGGATGCAGCCGACGTTCAAGCAGGTGCCCCCGAGGGGCTTGTCCTTCTCGATGCAGGCGACGCGCATGCCGAGCTGGGCGGCGCGGATCGCGGCGACGTAGCCCCCGGGGCCGGCGCCGATGACGATGAGGTCGAACGTCGAGTCGTTCTTGGCAGCCATGGTGTCGGAGCCCGTGTGCGCCGCAGTCAGACTTCGAGCAGCAGGCGGGTCGGATCCTCGAGGCGTTCCTTGACGCGAACGAGGAAGGTGACGGCCTGCTCGCCGTCGATCAGGCGGTGATCGTAGGACAGCGCGAGGTACATCATCGGCCGCACGACGACGTCGTCGCCGACGACGACCGGGCGCTTTTCGATCTTGTGCATGCCGAGGATCGCGCTCTGCGGCGGGTTGAGGATGGGTGTCGACAGCAGCGAGCCGAAGACGCCGCCGTTGCTGATCGTGAAGGTGCCGCCGGTGAGGTCGTCCGGGCTCAGCTTGTTGTCGCGCGCGAGGCCGGCGAGGCGCGCGATCTCCGCTTCGATGGCCGCGAACGACAAGCGATCGGCGCCGCGCACGACCGGCACGACGAGGCCGCGCGGCGAGGCGACGGCGACGCCGAGGTTGACGTGCGGGTGGTGGACGACGTCGGTGCCGTCGATCTGCGCGTTGACGACCGGAACGTCCTTGGCAGCGGCGACGCAGGCGCGCGCGAAGAAGGACATGAAGCCCAGGGAGACGCCGTGGGTCTCGGCGAAGCGTTCCTTGTGCTCGCGGCGCAGCTGCATCACGGCGCTCATGTCGACTTCGTTGAAGGTCGTCAGGATGGCGGCGGTCTGTTGCGCTTGCACCAGGCGCTCGGCGATGCGCTGCCGCAGCCGCGACATCGGCACGCGCTCGACGTCGCCTTCCGCGGACGGCGCGGGCGTCTTGGCCCGGGAAGCGGCAGGCGACGGCGGTGCCGGAGCGGCCGGCGCCCGCGCCGGTCGTTCTTCCTCGCGCGCCGCGTCGTTGCCGCCGTCGGCCGATTCGAATTTGCCGGTGCGATCGCTGGAGGCGTCGGTAAACGCTCCTTTGACATGGCCGAACAGCTCACTTTCGAGAATATTTTCGCTGAGCGCTGCACAGTTGAGCGGCACGAA
>CALJUJ010000571.1 GCA_937975525.1 uncultured bacterium | reverse complement strand
GCTGCTGACCGCGATCCGTCCACACGTCACGATCGGCGGCGAGTCGCCCTCGCATCCCTCCACGTCTCCTCGTTGAATCAACCCGGGAACCGACCCTCTTTCCCCGATGATTGAACTTCGCGTGGCGACTTCCGACAATCGCGTCGGTAGCGCCATGAGCCCGAGATTCATCTGGACCGTCTACGACGTGCTGCTCGTCCTCTCGATCCCGTGGTACTGGCCCGTGGGGCAGGGCGGCACCCTCCTGCTCGGATTTCCGCTGTGGGCCGTCGTCTCGTTGGGCTGCTACCTGGGCGCCGCGGTGTTCACCGTGTTCGCGATCGGGCCCCTGTGGCGTTCGGGCACCGGCGACCACCGGAGGCCTTGAGACGTGCCGTTCGGTTTTCCCGCGGCGCTGGTGATGGCGCTCTACCTGACCTTGCTGCTGGGACTCGGCTGGCGCGGCTATCGGCAGCGGCAAGCCGGGTCCGTCGCCGACTTCTACCTCGCCGGCAGTACGCTCGGTGTCGTCGTGCTCTTCGCGACGCTGTACGCGACCCAGTACAGCGGCAACACCTTTCTCGGCTACACCGGCCAGGCGTACCGCCTCGGATTCGCCTGGACCTTCAGCGTCGGCATGATGATGTCGGTCGTCGTCGTCTACCTTTCGTTCGCGCCCGCGTTGCATCGCGACGCCCATCGTTTTGGGTTGGTCACCCCCGCCGACTGGGTCGAGCATCGATTCGGCGATCGCCGGCTGACGCTCCTCGTCAGCCTGATCATGGCGTTCTCGCTCCTCAACTACCTGTACGCTCAGTTCTTGGCGCTCGGGCACTTCGTCGCCGGCATGAGCGGTGGCGAAGTGCCGTACTGGGTCGGTGTCGTCTCGCTCGGCCTCGTCATCGGCGTCTACGAGACGCTGGGCGGCATGCGCAGCGTCGCCTGGACCGACGTCGTGCAGGGGACCATGCTCTTCGTCGGCCTCGCGCTCGTGTTGATTCTCGCCTGGCCCATCGTGGGGAGTCTCGGTTCGGTGGTCCGCGACCTGCCTCCGCCGCTGGTCCAACCGCCTTCGTGGCCGCAGATCGGCACGTGGGCGAGCTCGATGGTGCTGCTCGGCGTCGGCGCGGCCATGTACCCTCACGCCATCCAGCGCATCTACGCCGCGCGCGACGCCGGCACGCTGCGTCGGTCCCTGCAGATCATGGTCTTCATGCCTTTCGTGACCACGCTCGTGGTGTTGGTGGTCGGCATTGCCGCTCATGGCGTTCTCGGATCCGAAGTCGCGCTGCCCGTCGACCGGGTGATGCCCTCCTTTCTCGCCGTGATCGCTGCCGGCGGCGGACTGGCGGAATGGGCGGTCGCGCTGGTCATGGTCGGGGCCCTCGCAGCGATGATGTCGACGGCGGATTCGGCGCTGCTCAGCCTCTCGTCGATCGTCACGGTCGACCTGATCGGACGCTCGCGACGGGGACCACGCGACGAGAGATCCCTGACCCGCATCGCCAAAGTCTCGTCGTGGGCCATCGTCGTGGCGCTGGCTCTCCTCGCCCTGCAGCCACCTACGACGCTATGGCGTCTGATCGAAATCAAGATGGAGCTACTGATCCAGGTCGGCCCGCTGTTCGTGCTCGGCGCGCGCTCGACACGTCTGCATGCAAGTGCAGCCTGGCGTGGATTGACGGTCGGCACGGCCGCGGTCGCCGTCGCGTTCGCCTGTGGCGTCGACAAGCTCGGCGGCGTCCACGTCGGGACGTTGGCGCTTGCGGTCAATGCAGCGATCTGCCTCGCCTCCATGCGCCGCCCGCAGGCGACGTGATCAGCCGAGGATCAGGGCGAGCGTCTGCAACAGGTCCGCCTGCACGGACTCGGGGATGTCGTCGTCGTCGAGGCGGGTGAGGTCGCTACGGTACCAGCCACAGTCGCGAACGTAGTGGTAGGAGAAGACGGGGTCGAAGGTGATGCACGCCGTGAGGGCGAACTCGCCGCTGCGCGCCGCGAGCACCGACTGGTCTTCGGCCAGGTAGAAGCGCCGGTCGTGCATGGCGCGGAAGACGTTGACCCGCAGGCCGACGAGACGGCGCAGTCGCGAGCCGCGACTCTCGAGGGACGTCTCGCTCATGGACGTCGACCCTTTTCTCCAGGCGCCATCGAAATCACCTTCTGGAATCCGTAAGATAAGCGCCGATGCCGAACAACACAAGCAACCATTCGCCGGACGAGAGAGGGTCAGTGCGGTCGGACATCGCCACGCGCGAGCCCGTTCGTTTCTGCCTCGATCGATTCGGTCTCGACGAGAACGTTCTGGAGACGACGGTCGGCAACGCCCTGGCCCGCCGGGCCGACCTCGCCGATCTCTACTTCGAGCTCAGCTCGTCCCAAGGTGTCGGCCTGGAAGACGGGATCGTCAAGTCGGCGAGCCAGCACGTCACCCAGGGCGTCGGCGTCCGCGTCGTCGCCGGGGACAAGACGGGCTACGCGTATTCCGACGACGTCACCGTCGAGAGCCTGTCGATCGCGAGCAAGACGGCGCAGGCCATCGCCCTCGACGACGGTCCGAGCCAACCGGTGCGCGTCTCGGCGGCAGAGCCGCCGCACGACCTCTACCATGTCGCGGAACCGCCGATTCAGCGAGCCATCGAAGACAAGGTGCAGCTGTTGTCCGAGATCGACGTCGTTGCTCGGCGCCACGACCCGCGCATACGCAACGTCATCGCGTCGATCGGCGTCGAGCACAAGATCGTCCTGATCGTCGGCTCCGACGGCCGCATCGTCGGCGACATCCAGCCGCTGGTGCGACTCAGCGTTGCCTGCATTGCCGAGGAGAACGGCCAGCGACAGCAGGGCAGCTCGGGTACGGGCGGCCGCGTCGAGTTCGGCTTCCTGCTCGACGACGAGCGTTGGCGCCGCATCACGTGCGAGGCCGCGGACCAGGCGCTCCGCAACCTGCGCGCCGAGGACGCTCCCGCCGGCAACATGAAGGTGGTCCTCGGGCCCGGATGGCCGGGCGTCCTGCTGCACGAGGCGATCGGCCACGGCCTCGAGGGCGACTTCAACCGCAAGAAGACCTCCGCGTTCAGCGGCCTGCTCGGGCAGCGCGTCGCCTCCGAGCTGTGCACGGTCGTCGACGACGGCACGCTCCCCAACCGACGCGGCTCGCTCAACGTCGATGACGAAGGCACTCCCACGGGCCGCACCGTGTTGATCGAGGACGGCATCCTCCGCGGCTATCTCCAGGATCGCCTCAACGCACGGCTCATGGGCATGACGCCGACCGGCAACGGGCGGCGTGAGAGCTTCGCGCACATTCCCATGCCGCGCATGACGAACACCTTCATGCTCGCCGGCGAGTCCAGCCCCGACGAGATCGTCCGCTCGGTCGACCGCGGCCTCTACGCCGCCTACTTCGGCGGAGGTCAAGTCGACATCACGAGCGGCAAGTTCGTCTTCTCCGCCAGCGAGGCCTACCTGATCGAAGACGGCAAGCTGACCAAGCCGGTCAAGGGGGCTACGCTGATCGGCAACGGCCCGGAGGTTCTCAAGCGGATCTCCATGGTCGGCAGCGACCTCGCCCTCGACGAGGGGATCGGCACGTGTGGCAAGGACGGCCAATCGGTGCCGGTCGGCGTCGGCATGCCGACGCTGCGCATCGACGGCCTCACCGTGGGCGGCACGCGAGCCTGAGGCGGATCCACGAAGATGCCCGAACGATTGGAAGAAGCAGTCGACT
>CALJUJ010000570.1 GCA_937975525.1 uncultured bacterium | reverse complement strand
CATGCTTCGCCGTGGTGCCGAGGGCGGCTCCTACGCCTCGATGTGGTGGGTCTGGCTGCCGACGTTGGCTCTTCTGGTCGCCTTCGAGGCGAGCTTCGACGCGTGGTTCTGGCGCGTTCCCAAGGTGACCGGAACCAACGCCGATTACGGCTACCAGTTCCTCGTCGACGCCCGCCCCCTGCGGCAGCCGGCGCCGGAAGCCACCGCGCGCGTCGTCGCGTTCGGGAGCTCGGTCTCCGGCAGCTTCGATCCGCGACAAGTCGAGGGCCTGCTGCGCGCCTCGGCGCCGGAGCGCACGGTCGAGGTGCACCGCCTGCTGCTTCCGGCCGCGCATCCCACCGACTACGCCTTGTACTTCGAGCATGCCGAGTCGGTGGACGTCGACGTCGCGGTGATTCTCTTCAATCTGGTGGACTTCTTGTTCTCGGGCAGCGACCGCGACGCGAACCCGACGATGCGCTACGTGCTGCCGCCGCTGCCGCTGTTGGCGGAGCGTCGCGAGCACATGTCGGTGCCGAGCCAGCTCGACCTGGTCGTCGCCGCGGCGAGCGACGTATATCGCTACCGTCGGCCGCTGCGCTCTGCGTTCCAGGACAATGCTCGCGCCTTTGCTCGCTGGCTACGCAGCCGCCCTGGCGTGGGGACTTACGGGATCGACGGGGACGGCTACACCCGAAGGCGATTCGGACTTCCACTGCCTACGGCACGACCGTTCGAGCTTCGATACTTCGTCGACCCGGAATGGTTGCGACAGCGTGGCACCATCCGGATTCGCGTCGAGGCGGAAGGTGACGTCGTTGCGGATCGAACCTTGGGAGATCCAGGTTGGCAGACGTTGCGTGTACCTCCCGCTCGGCGTGCGGATGCGCAGCTCCACGTCACGCTCGACAGTACCTGGAGTCCGCGCGCCGCCGGGGCAGACGACCTGCGACTCCTCGGCGTGCGGCTGGCGCCGGAGATCCTGGAGGGCCTCGAGCTCGAAGGTCGCCCGCCGTTTCGGTACCGCCCGCGTGACGCGGCGGACATCGATACGTTGCTGCGCATGGGTGGAGCGCGGGGTGACGAGTTTCAGCAGCGGTGGCGAGAGACACTGGAGGCGGACACCCGCTTCGGGCACCGATTCCGCTTGTATCGGGATGCGAAGCGCGCGGTCGCCGACCGCGCCTTCGAAGTCGACGCCGAGTACGCGGCCATCGTCCGCCTGGCCGAGCACTTCGTCGCGGCCGGCGCCGAGGTGGTGCTGGTCAACACCCCGGAGAGCCCGCTGATGCTCGCCGACTACGAGGACAGCCCCTACTACGATGCGTATCGAGGCTTCTTCAGCGATCTCGCGGAGCGCCTGCCGAGCACGCGATTCGTCGACCTGAGCGAGACACTCGAGGCGGAGGATTTCAACGATCTGCACCACCCGACGTTCATCGGTGCGATCGAGCTCGGCCCCGTTTATGCGAGCCTGGTTGCCGAGGCCCTGCGCCGGGCGGAGCCCTAGCCGATGCTGTTCAACTCGATCAGCTTCTTCTTCTTCGTTCCGATCGTTCTGCTCGGCGTCTGGGCACTTCCCGCCACCCAGCGCCAGCGCTGGCTTCTGGCGGCGAGCTATTTCTTCTACGGAAGCTGGGACTGGCGCTTCCTCGGTCTGATCTTGTTGACGACCTGCGTCGACTACCTGGTCGCGGCCCGCATCCATGCGAGCACCGACCCGGCCGCGCGCAAGCGCGCGCTCCTGGTGAGCGTGTTCGTCAACCTCGGCGTTCTCGGGTTCTTCAAGTACTTCAACTTCTTCATCGATTCGGCCGCCGCCCTCATCGAGCTCGCCGGCCTGCGGGCTTCGCTGCCGACGCTGCAGATCCTGCTGCCCGTCGGCATCTCCTTCTACACGTTCCAGTCGATGTCGTACGTGATCGACGTTTACCGGCGAGATACGACACCGGCGAGCTCGTTCGTCCTGTACGCCCTCTACGTCGCCTATTTCCCGCAGCTGGTCGCCGGCCCGATCTCGCGCGTCGCCGATCTGATGCCACAGCTCGAGCGACCGGCTCGGGTCACGCTGGAGCGGGTGCACGTCGGCCTGGGGCTGACGCTGCTCGGCCTGGCGAAGAAGGTACTTGTCGCGGACATGCTGGCGCCCGAAGTCGACCGCATCTTCGCCGACCCGGAGGCGATGAGCAGCGGCGAGCTGCTGCGAGGCGCGTACTTCTTTGCGTTCCAGATCTACTGCGATTTCTCGGCCTATTCCGACATCGCCCGCGGCGTCAGTGAGTTCTTCGGCGTGCGCCTGATGATCAATTTCGAGCAGCCGTACCTGTCGCGGTCGATCACCGAGTTCTGGCGCCGCTGGCACATCTCGCTGTCGAGCTGGCTGCGCGACTATCTCTACATCCCCCTCGGCGGCAATCGGCACGGCTCCGCGCAGACGTACCGAAACCTGATGTTGACGATGCTGATCGGCGGGCTCTGGCACGGGGCTGCCTGGACCTTCGTTGCCTGGGGCGCCTGGCACGGCGGTCTGCTCGCGGTCGAGCGTTTCTGCGGTATCGGCAAACAGACGTCGCCATCCAGCGCGGGCATGGCCGGGGCCGTTGCGGCCGCCGCAGCGACCATCGTCACGTTCCACCTGGCGACGATCGGCTGGCTCTTTTTTCGCGCACCCGACTTCACGGTGGCGTTCGCCTACCTACAGGGGCTGGTCGTGAACAGCGGCCTCGCCGAGGTCGGCTTGGTGCCGTTCCTGGTCGGGGCCATCTTGCTGGCGATCGACTTCGCCCAGGACCGCTCGGGTGACCACGCGGTGTTCCTGCGGGCGCCGTGGTGGGCGCAGGCCCCCGGCTACGCGCTCTTGATCGTCGCCATGCTGCTCTACGGCGGGCGCGACGTGCCCTTCATCTACTTCCAGTTCTGACTGGCAAGTACGCGTCGCGGCGTTGACTCGGTGACGCCTGGTGCGCGGAGTATTGCGCGGAATCATTGCGGATTTGCTGTCGCTCGATCTGGCAAGGATCGTGCTTTCCCCTGTGCCTGGAAGAAATTCGAGGGGAAACGATGATCTCAGTACGCATTCATCGCGCCGGGCTTCTCCGGCGCTCGCAGAGCGGCCAGGCGCTTGCCGAAACGGCGATCGGCCTGGCGGTCATGACATTGGTGATCCTCGGCATTCTCGAATTCGGCCGGGCCTTCATGATCAGCAATGCGATCACCAATGCAGCCCGCGTGGGAGCACGCGCAGCTGCCATGGAGCCCGCCACGAACCGGAACGGAGACGGCATGATCATCGACAAGACGGCGATCATCGCAGCCGTCAAAGACGAGATCGCGACCTCCTCCGGGCAGGCGGTTGCCGACGCCGTGACCGTGACGGTCACGCAACCCGACTTCTTCGTGGCGCGTGCGAGGGTGACCGTGTCGGGAAGCATCCCCTACCTGTTCAATCTGGTGGGGCCCCATTTCAATTTGACCCGAACGGTCACGTACAGGGATCAGGCGAGATGAGCACTCGATTCTCGAATAGGTTGCGCGACGAGCGCGGGATCATCCTGCCGCTGATCGGGCTCACCTTCTCGGCCATTCTGGCGGCAACCGCGGCCGGCGTCGGCATCGGCCGAGTCACCCTCGCGGCGAGCGAAGGGCAGAACGCCGCCGACGTAGCCGCACTCACGGGAGCGATCGCCGAGTTCAAGAACCGCGACAAGTGGTTGGACGCTTGGGCCGCGGTCAACGGAAACGCCGTCGAGAATCGCTCGGCGGCACCGATGCTCACCCACCTCGATTCCGGATTCTACGACTACGACACTCGCTCCTTCGATGGCACGAGCGACGACCACAACGCGGTCATGGCGCGTATCGAAACCACGGTGAACAACCCCTTCGGCGCGCTGATGGGCAAGAGCACCCAGCGGATCGAGAAGATCGCCTACGCGGCGCTCACCGGTCTTCGCGGCGGTCGGCCGACGCTGCCGATCGTCATCGGCGAGTGCAACTTCGAGGGAGACTGCTTCGAGCAGTCCTGCATGCCGCGACTGACGCAGGTTCCGGATCCGGACGACAACTCGGGATGGACGGCCTTCTTCATCAACTCGAACGTGACGAACGTCACGTCATTCGTCCCGTATCCCTGCGGCGACGGCAACATCGAGGAGATCTGGGTCGGCGACATCATCCAAGTTTCCAACGGCCAGTCGACGCCGTTGCTACGCGCCATCGACTGCTTGATCGACGAGAACGATCTCGAGCACATCATTCCGATCGTTCCTTGCGGCGGCCAGTACAACCAGACGAAGGAAGTAGTCGGTTTTGCGACGATCGAGCTCGAAGAGGTCGTGACATCGGGGGGAGGCAAGGGGATCTCCCTGCAGGCGATCTTCAAGTCCGATGCCGTCGGCGCGGTGGGCGGGAACTTGTACGGCACGGGCAACATCGCCCTCGTTCCCGTCGCCGATTGACCGCCTGCACCCCTGGCACCGGGCGCGTCGTTGTGGTTCGCTGCGGCGCGTGGCGTCGTCGCAGCCCCGTCGCTCCCGCAAGCGTGCCCGGGCCATCGATT
>CALJUJ010000569.1 GCA_937975525.1 uncultured bacterium | reverse complement strand
GGTCGGGCGTCGTGCGTCTCTGCGCGCCGTCGCCCACCTCGCCGACGGCAGCTCGCTCGACGTGACCTATTCGGCGAGTTGGTCGAGCACCAACGTCGCCGTCGCCTCCGTCGACTCGTGGGGAACGGTCCACGGCCGAGCCACCGGCGAGGTCGACATCCGCGCCACCTTCGGCGATTTCGAAGCCGAGCCCCACGCTCTCGCCGTGGTCGAGCGCCCAGCGGTGAACCAGGTCGAGATTCACATCCAGGATTGCATCGTTCCCTACGCCTTTCCCCCGTTCGACGCGCCGGCCATCGACGCGCCGTTTCCCGACGAGTTCTTTCCCTACCCCGCGTGCCGCGAAGTCGTGCGCGTCGGTACGCGTACGCAGCTGATCGCGTTTGCGACGTACGCTGACGGGACGTTCGGTGAAGTCACCCGTGAGGTCGAATGGGCCGTCACGCCGACGAGCGTCGCCACCGTGGACGAAGGCGTCTTCACCGGCCTCGCGTCCGGCGAAGCGCTCGTCGTCGCGACGCTCGGCGCCGCGACGAGCAACGACCTTCGCGTCCGCGTCGTCGACGAAGCGACGGTGGTCCAACTGTCGATCCACCCCGAGTACGCGATCGAGCCGCCGATCTTCCTGCCCTTCTTCGTCGACGACCCGTTGATCGCAGCACCGCCGGCAGACTGCTTCGATTGCGTCTACCAGCACACCCTCCTGGTAGGCGACGCCGTGCAGTTCCGAGCGACGGCGCGTTTCGACACCGGCGAGTGGGAGGACGTCACCGAGACGGCCACCTGGACTTCTGCGGCCCCGGCGACCGCACCGATCGATCCAAGTGGAGTGCTGACGGCGAGCAGCGCCGGCAGCACGACGGTGCAGGCGACGCTCGACGGCGTCGGCAGCAACGAGGTCATCGTCGACGTCGTCGCCGAGGCGACGCTGCAGCACCTGTACGTCTACCCGGAAGGCGACGATCGCGTCGTCGGCAAGGGTGGTGACGCCTATTTCCGTGCACAGGGCACGTACGACGTCGGCTTCGGCCGCGACGTCACCGAGGTGGCGACCTGGCACAGCAGCGATCCCGGCGTCGGCGTCTTCACCGCGCCCGGCGTCTTCACCGGACGCGCCGCCGGCGACGTCGAGGTATGGGCGACTCTCGACGGCCAGGCGAGCCGACCACTGCCGATGTCGGTCTTCGAAACGAGCGAGATCACCTACTGCGATCCGAACGACGTCAATCGCGGCACCTGGTCGGACGCCTTCAACCGCGTGACCTTGGAGTCGGATTGCCGCGAGTACACACCTCCCGCGGTGGCCGAGCTGCGGTTCACGGTCACGGAGCGCGAGCGTCCGGTCGGCATCTTCGACCCGTGCCTCGACTTGTATGTGTTCCAGAACGGACGGAGAATCCGCACGATTCGCGAGGAGGGCTGCGGCGAGCCGTTCCTGGCGCCCGGGGCGCCCGAGATGGACGCCGAGGCGCCGCGCTTCCAGTTGAAAGCGTTCTGGGACCTCAAGGACGACAACGGCAACGTCGTGCCGCCGGGGGTGTACACGATCTACGGGCGCTTCTACCTCTACTTCGACCCGGTGGTCCGCATCGAGATCGGGGTGACCGCGCCGGACGGCCTGATCCCGTGCGTCATCGACGACTGTGGCAACGGCTGCGGCTGGGTGCGGTCTTGCACCGACGCGACGCCACCGTTCGACTGCCCCGACGAGTGCACCGAGACCTGCGAATGCCCACCGGGCTGGGGCATCACGCCGGAAGGCGGCTGTGAGCCCTGCGCTCAGGAGTGCTGCCCGCCGGGCTCGGCGTGCCTACCGGGCGTGGAGCCTTGCGTTCCGCAAGGCGAGCGGATCCCTTGCGTGCCGACGGACTGCGGCAACGGCTGCGGCTGGCAACGCCGCTGTGGCGACCCGGAGCCACCGCCGATCGCCTGCCCGGACATCTGCCTGCCGGCGTGCGAGTGCCCAGCCGGGTGGGGCCTGACGGCAGCCGGCGACTGCGAGCGCTGCGCGCGCGACTGCTGCCTGCCGGGCGAGGTCTGCCCCGACGACCTGCCCTCCTGCTCCCCGGAGTGTTGCCCGCCGGGCGACGACTGCGGCCCCGATGTGCCGCTCTGCGAACCGGCCTGCTGCCCGCCGAATGCGCGTTGCACACCGGACGTGCCCCCCTGCGAGGAGGAGCCACGGTGTTGCGCGCCGGGAGAGCCGTGCAACGGCGATCTGCCACCGTGCGAGGTGGCGCCCTGCTGCCCGGAGGGCGCGTTCTGCGGCCCCGTCGCACTACCCCCATGTGGCCCGCCGCATTGCTGTCCGCTCGGCGCCCTGTGCGGCCCGCTCGATCTGCCGGTGTGCGAGCAACGCTGCTGCCATGCGGGGGAACAGTGTGACCGCGAGAGCGCCTGGGACTGCGAAGCATGCTGCGATCCGACCGGTTCGACGCCGTGCATCCAGGGAATGCCCACCTGCGTCGGCCAGCGCACCTGTTGTCCCGCCGGCGAGCGTTGCGACGCAGCGCTGCCGCCGTGCGAACCGGAGTGTTGCCCCTCGGCGACCGATTGTCCCGACGACCGCATCGTGTGCGAGGAGCCGCCCCCGCCGTGCGTCGTGACCGGCTGCAGCGGCCAGCTCTGCGCGCCGGAAGAGACCGCGTCGACGTGCGAGTTCCTGCCCGAATACGCCTGCTATCGCCAAGCGCGCTGCGGCCTGCGCGACGACGGCAGCTGCGGCTGGGAACCAACGGAAGAGCTGCGGCGCTGCCTCCAGGAGGCGCGCGACCGCTGACCGATCCCGGTCGCCGGCCCCCTCCCCCGACCCGCCGACCGGCGACGGGGGTGGAGACTCCCTCGCTCCACCCCCGTCTTCCCCCGCCGTGCTCCTTCCATCCCGGGCGAGCGCATGTGCTAAGAGGCCCCGGTGGACTCGACTCGGGCCAGCCTGCTCTCGGACGCCGCTCCGGACCTCCTGCGCAAGCGAACACGGCTGATCTTTCTCATCTGTACCGGGGGTTTGACGGTGTTCGCCATCGGCGACCTCGTCGTCAATCCCGATACGATCGCCACCCTGTGGCTGCTCAAGGCGCCGCTGTACGTCACCTATGGCCTACTGCTGTGGTTACTGCCGCGCACCCGGACCGAGCGCCAGATCATCGCGCTCGGCCTGCTGTCGGTGGTGGCCGGCGTCGCCGGCACGGCGATCTCCGGCATGGTGACGGGCGACGTCGTGTCGACCCAGATGCTGTGCATGATGGGGATGCTCGTCACGGCCTTGGCCGTTCCTTGGGGCGGGTCCGCACAGGCCGTCGCCTCGGCGATTGCAACGGCTGGAATCGCTGCCAACACCATCGTCGTCGGCGAGTTCGACTATCCACTCTTCGCCGCGCTCGCGGCGATGGGCGCCTCGGTGCTCATCGCCGACCGGCTCGCGCGCAGCCATCAGGGCGAGCTGTCGTTGCGCCGCGAGCTCGAGCAAAGCGAGCGCTTCCTGCGCGAGATCACGGACAA
The DNA here is from genome assembly GCA_937975525.1 of uncultured bacterium. Lineage (GTDB taxonomy): Bacteria > Desulfobacterota > Binatia > HRBIN30 > HRBIN30 > CALJUJ01. The sequence continues at coordinate 4,171 of CALJUJ010000569.1, read as the reverse complement.
CCTGCCGGCGCTGATCGCCTACGTCGACACCGAGGAGCGCTACCGCTTCGTCAATCGCGCTCAAGCCCACTGGACGCGCTTGTCGCGCGACGAAATCTTGGGGCGGAAGGTCGCGGACATCGCGTCGCCGGAGATGTACGCCGTGCTCGCGCCGCTGCTCCACCGCGCGCTCTCGGGACGGCGCACGGAGCTGCAGATCGAGGCGCCCTCGCCCCAAGACGAGGTGCGCAGCCTCGACGGACTGCTGGAGCCCAACCGCGACGAGAACGGAAGCGTTCATGGCCTGTTCTGCCTGCTCAACGACGTCACCGACCGGAAACAGGCCGAGCGAGCGGCGCGCCAGCAGCAAGCCGAGCTGGCCCACTTGCTCCGTGTGCACACGATGGGCGAGATGGCCGCGGCCTTCGCCCACGAGCTCAACCAGCCACTCGCGGCGATCGCCGCCTACGCGGCGAGCTGCGCGACTCGTGCCGAGTCGCTCGGCACCAGCGGCAGTGAGATCTCCCGCTCGGCGAACCGCGTCGCCGCCGAAGCGCTTCGCGCGGGCGAAATCATCCGCCGCTTGCAGCGCCTGGTGCGCAAGGTCGAGCCGCACTGGGAGCACGTCGAGCCGCGCGCATTGATCGAACGCGCGCGCGCCCTGGTGCAGTCCGAGGCTGCGAACGCAGGCATCCAAATCGACATCGAATGCGAGGCCGACCTTCCCGCCCTCCACGCCGACGCGATTCAGCTCGAACAGGTCTTCGTCAACCTCCTTCTCAACGCCGTCCAAGCCATCGAGCGCGGACGCGGCGGCCAGGCCCACGTGCGCGTCCGCGTCGGAACCAACGGCGGCCACGTCCGCTTCACCTTCGTCGATCAAGGCCCGGGCATCGCGGCAGAGATGCGCGGCAAGCTGTTCGAGCCCTACGAGACCACGAAGGAGCATGGTCTCGGCATGGGGCTGGCCATCAGCCGCTCGATCATCCAATCCCACGAGGGACGCATCTGGAACGAGGAACACGCTCGCGAGACGACTTTCGTCGTCGAGCTTCCGGTTGATGCGACGGCGGCGAGCGAAGCAGAAGCATCGGAGTACGATGGATCACTCTAGTTTTTTTCATGCATCGCTCGCCGTGGCGTTGGGCCTGGTCGCGCAGATCGTCGCCACGCGCTTGGCCATCCCGAGCATCATTCTATTGCTCGGTGTCGGCGTCGTCGCGGGCCCCGATCTCCTTGGCTGGCTGCAGCCGCATGCCCTGGGCGATGCGATCGCGCCGCTGGTGACGCTCGCGGTCACGGTCATTCTCTTCGAGGGTGGCTTGGCCCTGCGCGTCGAAGAGCTCCGCGCCCAACAGATCAGTCTCGTGCTCCTGATGACCGTGGGCGCAGCCATCTCGATGATCGGCGGCACGCTCGCCGCGCACTGGATTCTCGGCATGCCCTGGCCGATCGCCATGCTCTACGGGGCGTTGATGATCGTCACCGGACCCACCGTCGTCACGCCGATGCTCGCGCGGATCACGTTGGATCGGCGCGTCCGCGAGTTTCTGATCGGCGAGGGCGTGCTCATCGATCCGGTCGGCGCCATCATCGCGATCGTCGTCGCCGAGTACGTCGTCGGCCACTCGCAGGCCTGGCAGATGGGCGGCATGGTCTTCCTCCGCCTCGGCGTCGGCGCGGCGATCGGCGCTGGCACCGGCATCCTCGTCGCCATCGCGCTGCGCCGCGGCTGGGTGGGCGAGGAGATGCGCAACCCCGTGGTGCTCGGCAGCGCCCTGCTCGCCGCGGCCGTCGCCAGCCGCATGTCCTCGGAAGCCGGCCTGATGTCGGCCGTGGTCCAGGGCATCGTGATGGGCAACAGCGGGCTCAAGGACCTCGGCGCACTGCGCCAGTTCAAGGAAGAGCTGACGCTGATCCTCCTTTCGTTCATCTTCGTTCTCCTCGCCGCCGACCTGCGCCTCGCTGCGGTCGCCGGCATCGGCTTACCCTCGCTCGCCGTCGTCGCCGTGGTGATCTGGATCGCGCGCCCGTTGTCGGTCTTCGCGTCGACGATACGCAGCGACCTGTCGCTGCGCGAGAAGCTGTTCGTCAGCTGGATCTGTCCGCGCGGCATCGTCGCCGTCTCGGTCGCCGGCCTGTTCGCCTTCGAGCTCGAGGACGCTGGCATCGACGGCGGCGCCGCGCTCGAGGCGCTCGTGTTCATCACCGTCGCCGCCACCGTCATCCTCCAGGGATCCACCGCCGGCTGGGTAGCGCGCGCCTTGGACATCGACCGACCAGCCCACCAGGGCACCATCATCATCGGGGCCAACTACCTCGGTCGCCTCGTCGCCGGCCTGCTGCGCGGCCTGCATCGACAAGTGGCGCTCATCGATACCAACCCCCTCTTCGCCAAGCGTGCCCGGCAAGCCGGATTGTCGGTCTTCGAGGGCGACGCACGCTCGGTCGAGGTCCTCGAGGATGCGGGCGCCCAGTACGCTTACGCGCTCCTCGCGCTGACCGGCAATTCCGAGCTGAACATCGTCGTCCGCGATCGCGCCTTCGCGAACTTTCGCTTCGACCGAGTCCTGGCACTCAGCGGCGAGAGCGACGACGACCCCGAGACGCTCCCCTTCCCCGGCGGCTTTGCCGGCGTCGACGAGGTCAATCGCCAGCTGCGCCTGAACACCGCCCATCTCGCCGCCTACCGACTCGACGACGACGAGTCGCCGCTCGCCGACCTACCGCTGCCCGAGATCCCTTTCGGCACCAACGAGTTCGCCTTGCTGCTGCTGCGCCGCGAGAGCGTCTACCTCGCCAGTCACCAGCAGAAGCTGCAGTCCGGCGACGTGCTCGTCTGCGTACGCGCCGACGGCGGAGACAGCCCTCTGACACGAAAGATGGCCGTTTTCGCGGAAGGAGACTGCCGCAAACTCGAGGACTTCACGGCGTCGCTGCGTCCGGCGACGTCACCGCAGCCTGCCGTTGCCCCAGCGCCGTGATTCGTCACCGCCCCTGGCAAGGCAGCAATCGGTGTGTTAGTTCGATTCAGTCCATGGATCCGGACGCCTGTATCCCGCGCGCCGAACGCGACGCGCCACTCCACTCATCGCCGCGGAAGACTCTGGCACCCTTCGCGCACGCCGCGCATGTCCGGCCCCAACCGGCTGCGACGAGCGCCACCCACGCCGCAGGAGGCCCACGCCATGCGTAGTCACGCCGCCGAGCCCGGCACCGACAAGCACATCCGCGCCCTGCCGCCCCTGGAAGCGGGCGAACGCGGGCGCTCGTGGCGGGATCTCGCCGCCGTCCTCGGCGCCCATCGCGGGCAACGACTGCTGGTCCTACTGACCGGATACCCGGACCCCGACAACATCGCCTCGGGCCTGGCGCTGCAGTTCCTCGCCGAGCGCTTCGACATCGAAACGACGCTGCTGAGCTTCCACGAGGTGAGCCACCAGGAGAACCGTGCCCTGGTCAAGCGGCTCGCCGTCGACCTGCACCTCTACGACGAGCGCTTCGACCTCGAACCGTACGACGCCTATGCGCTCGTCGACACGCCGAAGACCGACACCCCGATCGACGACGAGCTCGAGGACAAGACGTTCCTCGCCTTCGTCGATCATCACAAGCGCTCCGGCGAGGCCCGCGCCGCTTTCGTAGACATCCGCGAGGAGGCTGGATCCACCTGCGGCATTTTCGCAGCGTACTTGCGCGAGGCCGAGCCCGACGGCCTCGACGCCGGCGATCCCGGCCAGATCCGCCTGGCGACTGCTTTGATGCACGGAATTCGCTCGGACACCGCCCTGTTGCTGCGCGCATCGCAGCTCGATTTCGAAGCCTGCGCCTACCTCTGGCCGGCCGTGGACCAACCGCTGCTGAAGCGCATATCGGCGCAGTCGGTGAGCCCGGCGGTGATGGACATGATCCAGGCGGCGCTGGAGCGCAAGCGCGTCTACGACAACTTCCTGTTCAGTGACGTCGGCTTCGTGCGCAAGGAACACCGCGACGGCATCCCGCAGGCCGCCGACTTTCTGCTGTCACGCGAAGGCACCGATACCGTACTCGTCTTCGGCGTCGTCGACGGCAAGGTGATCGATGGGTCGCTGCGCACACGCAGCGACCAGGTGAGCCCGGACTCGTTTCTCAAGCGTGCATTCGGCATCGACGAAGAGCGCGGCCACCACTACGGCGGCGGCAATCTGCGCGA
>CALJUJ010000568.1 GCA_937975525.1 uncultured bacterium | reverse complement strand
TTGACGTCGAGGAGCGCTCGCATCAGTACGAGTCCTCCTCGCGCAACTTGTCGATCTGCGCATTCGTGACGATCGCACCACGCTTGGGAAAGGGCCGGAAGCCGTACCGCGCTTTGGTCGGGCGCGGCGCCGTCGTCGCAGCCAATCCTCGCCTGCTCAGCTCGGAAATGACCGCCCCCGCCGTCTTCTTCTCACGGCGAGCCAACTCCTTGGCAGCGCGGAGAACGTCGTCGTCGATGTCCAGCGTAGTGCGCATGCATCTGATGCTAATGCATCAAATGGGACCTCTCAACTCGGTGGCGTGCGTCCGTTCCCGCGGCCGCTCGGGCGGACGCGCCCTCCACGTCCTCGCTCCGACCCAAGCAAGGCCCGTTTCCCCGGAGCGAAAGTGGGCTATACGACGTCTACTTTCGAGTGTAGACGAAGGAGCTTGCGATGCCCCGATTGGCCTCCGCGGTCGTGTTCGTCCTGCTGTTCACCGCCTGCGGCTCTTCTTCCGATTCCGACGAGCCGGCTTCCTTCGGTGAGACGGTTCGCGCCGACGGCCCGGTCGTCCGCTGGGACATCGCCGCCAAGCCGCTGCCGGACATCCCGCTACCCAACGATGAGGCGACGCGCAGCGACTCCCGGACGGCGACGGGCCGCCGCCTCTCCGTACTGCTGGACACGACCACGGGCTATGAACGACGCATCCGCGTCGCGTTCAACCGCCTCGACGGCTTCGGCGCCTACGCACCGATCACCGTCGCTTTCGATGCTCCGCTCGATCTCGAGAACCTCGTCACCCGTCATCAGGCGAACGACGACTTTCGCGACGACGCCGTCTTGCTGCTGAACGTCGATCCGAGCTGCCAGCGCTTCGGCGAAGAGGTCGCGATCGACTTCGGTAGCGGCCGCTTCCCGATCACACTGCTCTCGCGCAGCCGCCGGCAGTCCGACCCGCAAGCGCCATTCGGCTATCGCCTCGACGACGGCGGCAACAAGCTGTTCCCCTTCGATCCTTGGGGCGAGTCGCTCAACTTGCTGTTCCCCGACTTCACCGAAGACCGCAACCGCAACGGCACCCTCGACCAGGGCGAGGATCTCAACGAGAACGGCGTTCTCGACATCGCCAACTTCGTCGACCCGCACGCCTGCGACGACGTGACGCCGTCGACCCCGGCGCACCGGCGATGCATCGCGGACAACCTGATCGACTGGTACGAGCGGGCTTCCGACACCCTGATCCTGCGGCCGGTCTGGCCGCTCGAAGAGCGCTGCGCATACGCCGTCGGCCTGACCAGCCGACTGCGCGGCGCCGACGGAGCACACGTCGAATCACCCTTCGAGACGGTCGTTCCCGACGACCAGCGCGAGGCGCTGGAGCCCCTCCTGCCCCTGCTGCCGCGCTACGGGCTGGCGGCCGGCGATGTCGCGTTCGCCTGGATGTTCACGGTCGGCACGATGACCAAGGACGTCGAGATGCTGCGCGCTGGCCTGTACGGCCATGGACCGCTCGGCCGACTGGCCGACGAGTTCCCGGTCTCGGGCTTCGACCCGAAGACGCGCAACGAATGGCGAGCCATCGGCGGTGACCCCATCCTGCCCGAAGGCGGTGACGACAGGCTGATCGAGGGCGGGTGTTTCAGCGCCACCTTCGCAACGCTCGCCGGCCAGTACGACGGCGACAAGCAGATCTGCGGCGGATACGCGGACTACACGTCGATCGGCTCGATGTTCGCGGGAACGTTCACTGCGCCCAACCTCCTCGTCGACAAGAACGGCGAAGCCACGCCGATGTATCCCGGCGACGAGGACGAGACGTGGGACCTCTACGACGAGTCCGGCCGGGTCACCTACGGCAGCGCCGACGTGACGTTTTTCTGTGTCCTGCCGCGCGACGAAGCGCGCCCCGACGGCGTCGAATGCGAGCCCGGCAACCCGGAGGGCAAGCCGTGGTGCCGGCCCTACCCGGTCGTCTTCTACTCTCACGGCTACGGCAGCTTCAAAGGAGAGGCCGTCTTGCACGCCGGCCGGCACACCCAGATGGGCATGGCCGCCTGCGGCATCGACAGCTTCGGTCACGGCTTGCGCACGGTTTTTCAACCGGGATGTCCGGGAACCGCCGACTTCGCGATCGGCAAGATTCTACTCGCTCGCTTCGGCTACCCCGAGGTCGCCAACATGATCTTCTACGGTCGCGACCGCGACCTCAACAACGACGGCTGCTTCGACGGCGGGGCGGATCAGTGGACGGCCAACACGTTCCACACCCGCGACGTCGTCCGCCAGTCGGTGCTCGAGCAAATGCAGTTCGTCCGCATGCTGCACGCGGTCGACGGGGTCAACCGCGACGCCGACGGGTACTTGCTGGGCGACATCGATGGCGACGGCGTTCTCGACATCGGCGGCGCCCGCGCCGTGACCGCAGCGTGGGGGATCTCGCTCGGCGGCCAGCTGACCGGCGTGCTCGCCGGCGCGGAGCCGGAGCTCGACGCCGTCTCGCCGAACGCGGTCGGCGCCGGCTTGACGGACATCGCCGCGCGCCTGGGCGAAGGCGGACTGGCGGAAGCGGTCATGCTGCCGGTGCAGGGACCTGTGATGGTCGCGTGTCTGCCTGTCGACGAGCACCAGAATCCGCTGACGGGCGGTGCAGCCGGGAGTGGATGCCTGCCGCGCATGAATCGCCAGCCCGACGCGGCACGCGGTCCGCAGCCTGCCGGCGAGCTCCTGCTCGCCTGGTACGCTCACGACAACGCCAGCTTTGCGGTGCACGCCTCCGCCCGCGTCCCCCGCGCCGATGTCGGCGACCGCACCACCGTCGACAACCTCGACAACGAGCACCAGCGCGCGAGTCGGCTGACCAGCCCCGGCCGGGCTCGGCTGCATCTGGCGGCCGACGCCCTATCGCCGATGGAGAAGCGGTCCGTGCTCGGATTGCAGGACGGCGATCGCGACGCCGTTCCGGCAGCCGACACGACGGCGCTCGGAGACCGCATCCGGGTGCGCGTCCTCGACGGCGACAGCGGCGTGGAGAAGGCGATGGTCGACGCATGGCAGTGGGACGTGACGTTCCAAGGTGCGGTCTATCCCGCCGGTCAGCCGCTCGTCGCGTTGCAGGAGGGTCTCGGCCTGGGGCGCAACAACCCCGAGTTCCGGCGCTTCTTCAACATCGCGCAGCATGCGGTCGCACCCGCCGACCCTGCGGTCTGGTCACGGCGCTACACCGACGATCCGATCGTCGCCGACTACGACCCCGCGTGGTGGCCGGGGCGACAACACGTCCTCGTCATGCCGACGGTCGGCGACACCCAGGTTCCGACGGCGACGGGAGTCGCTCTCGGCCGGACGGCGGGCCTGCTCGGCTCCTGGGACCGCGACCCCGAGCGCTACGGCGCCGAGCATGGCTGGCGCGAGCTGTTCACGCCCGACCCTCGCTACGGCATGTCGCCCGAGCAATGGTTGATCGCCAACTACGTCGTCGAAGGCGACGACGACATGCGCCGCTGGGAGGGCTTCGGTCTCAACCCGCACGTGCTGTTCGACCCGGAAGACGTTTCCGACGGCACCGCCCGCTTCACGTGCCTGCACGCGGATGATTGGTCCGCGGACAACGGCGAATTCCGCTGCCCCTCGGAGATCGACGACACCGACGTGTCGTTCGACGTACCCAATGCCGCTCCTGGCGAGGCGCTCCGCGCGCAGCGCCCGCGCGACGACGGCTCGTTCGACGCGCTGCGGATTCCGCTCATCCGCCCAGCCGGGCAACACGGAATCTACAACCCACAGCCGTTTCGTGCGTTCGACACCGACGCGTACATGGTCAACTTCACAGCGCGCTTCCTGGCGACGCGCGGGAGCGACGTGAGCCACGAAGCGGGGTGTGATTGCGCCTATGCAGACAGGACGCCCTTCGAGATCCGCGGTCGCGCCGCATGGCCGGGCATCGAGAACGTCGGCGCCTGCCCCGACGGGGATACCGCCTACGGCAAGCAATGCTCCCCGGAATGCGCAACGGCGTGGGGCATGACGGCGATCCCGGCGCCGCAATGCACCCCCTGATCGCGAAAAGGGGATGAGTCCAAGTTCGCTGCTTGCGGGTGGCGAGATCGGGGATATGGGACGCATCCCTTTTCTGCGCCGCCACCCGAGGCGGCGATCTGCCCAAGATCGAACATCTCACCTGCTTCTGAACAGGCCCGAGGCTACTCGTGGGAGAAGGCGCCTGCGGCGACGGTCGCTACGGTATTCATGATTCCGGAATAGAACGGCGACCGGAAATGCTCGGCGTAGTCGTGCAGCCACGCATCGAGCTGCGGGCGGTCGTAGCGTCGCCCGTCGGCAACCACGATCCGCCAGGCGCGGAGCGCGTCCAGGTCGACGGTGGGATCGGCAGGCACGACGAGCAGGTCGGCGCGATACCCCGCCGCTACCCGGCCTATCTCGCCCGGTGCCAGGTGCGCAGCGTTGATCGAGGTCGCGCTCTCGAGAGCGGCTTCGTTGCTACCGAACGCGGTGGCGAGCTCGGTCAGCTCGCGGTGCAGCGAGTCGCCGGGTACCACCCATGGCATCAGCGTATCGGTGCCGGCAAGCACGTCGATGCCCAGCGCGCGTGCGCGGCCGGCGACCTGCCGCAGCCGCTCTCGTGATGCCACTTGATGAGCGATCGCTTCGGTGGTCGTCGGGTGTCCGGCGATGAAGTCCCACGCTTCGGTCCAGAACGTCGGGAGCCATCGCGCCGCGGCGGGGGGCGGAAAACGATCTGGATCGGACGCCGAGAGGCGCAGACGGAAGTTGGCGAGCGTGGGCGTGAACGATACGTTGTTGGCGCTCGCGATCGCCAGCGCCTGCTCGACGTCGTCGGTCGACATCGCGAGAACGTCCTCGTTGCGGATGTCCCAGCCGACGGGAGGGCGCGGCAGTCGAACGTACGGCACGCCGGTGAAATGTTGCGACTCGAAATCGCGCACGCCAGCCAGCCCGACGTCGTGCGGTACGTGGCCGAGGACGGGAAGGTCACGTTCCGCCGCAGCCTCGGAAACCGCGGCGAACACATCGCGACGGATCTCGTTGTAGACCTTGATGCAGTCGACGCCTTCGTCGGCGAGTCGATGGACGGCTGCGCGCCCTTGGGCCGGCGTGGTGACGACCTCCGCGACCGGCCAGGCTGGAGGATCACCTTCGAGAACGGGGCCGCACCGTTGCATACGCGGCCCGACCAGCTCGCCACGGCGCAGGCGTTGCGCCAGCTCACCGACGCTCGCGTCGGAAGCGCCGACGTCGCGCACGGTCGTCACGCCGTGCGCCACGTGGAGTAGAGCGAACAACTCCTGATTTCCGAGCGTGACGTGGGGAGGCGTATGGACATGCGCGTCGATCAGGCCCGGAAGGACGAAGCATCCTGCGCAGATCGGCTTGGGATCATCGATGGCGACAGCGCGAACTTCGACGATCCGATCGCCGTCGACGACGACGGTTTGGTGCCGGTGCCTGTCGGCACCCGGGTTGACGACGGTGACGTCGGCGAGGACGAGGCCGGCCTGCGGCGGCGGCGTCAGCGGCGGCGGCCGCAACGACTGAGCGACCACCAGCAAGCCTGCCCCGGCGGTTGCTAGCCCTATCGATAGCTTCGCTAGAAGAATCACTCGACGACCTCGTCGCGCACGTCCAACCAGGCGAAGCCCGCGTTGGGTAGCTCATTGTTGCCGGCCGGACTGTTGCACAGCAGGTCGGTCACGGAACAGCCCAAGTAGCACGTCGAGGTCGCGACAGGTGCAGAAAGGGGACAGGCAAGTTTCTCGGGTCGTTCGACCGTCGTGAGAAGGGGATGAGTTCAAGTTCGCTGCTTTAGGTTGGCGAGATCGAGGATATGGGACGCATCCCCTTTTCTGCTCCGGTGGGCGCCCAGACCACGCGCCGAATCACCGTGGGAGCTCACCTCATGAGCTCCCGGGTCGCATCGGCCGTGCGGATCGGTCGCTGAATCTCGCCTGCATTCTTGGGTTGTCCGCTCCCTGCGCGATTCGATATAGAATTCTATCAGCGTGGCTGGAAGCGTGAGACTAGCCATGAGTGATAGGGGGGAGTAGCTATGTTATATTGCCGATTCGCTTGGCGCACGGCGGCGCTCGGCTCGATGATCGCCGTCGCGGCCCTGCTCCCCGCGAGGCATCCGGCCTTCGCCGATCACGCCATTTGCAGCGTGCCCGTGGTCGTCGGCCCCGACGGCCGAGCGTCTCAGCCCGATCGCGTCGTGCAGCGCGATCCGGACCCGATCTGCGAGATGGAACAGGAGATCATCGACGATATCCTCGCCGACTGGGGGCTCGCCGATGACGCCACCACCCGAGCTCAAGTCGTGGCCTACGGCGCCGGCGAGGTGAAGGCACGCATGCTGGCCGATCTCCTGCGCATCCTCGGCCTGGCGCCGAGCTTGCGCACCGCCAACGAGGCGGCCAACCTCGCCTGGTTCATCGAGAGGGTGCGTGCCCTGCGCGTGGACATCGCGCGAGCGTCGGTCGACCGCTATGCGGAGTGGGACGCTGATCCGTGCGGCTTCGCCCCACCCGAGGGCTTCGACTACACAGCTCCTGCCGTCTACTGCAGCCCGGGCTCGTTCACCGTCCTCTTCAACGGGGGACGCCCGGTGCCGCCCTCGTACGAAGACTTCGTCGGCTATGGGGTCGCCGATGTCACCCGGCAAATCGGCGTGCTCGCCGGTGGCGACGGCGACCACGTGCTGAGCCAACTCGCCGTCGAGCTATCCAGCTACTTGGTGACCGGTGGCGCCGTGCTGGTGGGCGGGGTGGCGGGAGGCGCGGCCGCCGCCGCCGCAGTCGTCCAGTTCGGCTCAGCCGTCTGGCCTTTCGCAGGCAGCAGCCTGGCGGGGTTGACCGGGAACGCAGTCGTTCCCGTGCTCACGCTGTCGACTTCGGCGGCGGGTAGCGTTTTCGCAGCGGTGACCTTCGGCATCGTCACCGCCATCGTTCGTACCGTCCAAGTCGTCGAGGCCGCCGATCTCCCGGTGTTCCTCGCCCAGGATCTGGCCATCGCGACTGCGTTCGACGAGACCCAGTTGCGCGAGCTCATGGCCCAGGCCGACGAGAGCGACGACGATGCCGCTCAGTTCGTCGCCCAACTCCTCCTCGCGATGGTCGACGCCACCGTACCTACTCCCAGTGTCGATCCCGCTGCGGTGCCACCGAGCGCACCCCTGGTCGGCGACACCGCATTCCATACCGTGCTCCACGATGGTGTGCCGCCGTCGACGGACATTGCCTTGTCGTTCGACTTCGTCGAGGTCGACGGCTCGGCCAGCAGCGCCTACCGCTACGGCGAAGTCTGGGTCATCGTGCCGCATGACCCCGACGTAGCACCACGGGTAACAGCCCGCTTACCCTTGGTGTCGCCCGAACGGGTCGGCCTGCTGGTCGGATTCGAGGGCGCACAGTTGCTCGTCCAGAGGTTCGATCCGGAGGACGACGACGTGGAGTTGGAGTGTCCCTCCGCCAATTGTTTTCCGGCGGATCGGATCTTCTACCTCGCGCCGGAGGTCGATCCGGACGGGACCGTGACCGGGTACATCGCTGCCGCTACCCGGCTCGTCGACCGTGTGGGCCCAAGCTTGACGTCCGGGCCCACGATCGATGGGCTGCTCGCGGACGGGTCGACCGTCACGCTCTCGGCGACCGCTACCGATGGCGACGATGACCCCTTGGTCTTTCGATGGGAGATCCTGCGCGAGACCGGCTTTGGTCTGCATGTGAGCGCGACCTACCTTGGCGAGAGCGTCTCGCACACCTTCGTCGGTAGCGGTAGCCGCACCATTCGGGTGACCGTAAGCGACGGATTCTCCAACGATTCGGCCGAGGTGATCGTAGATGTGGCGCCGCTACCACTGACGTTGACGGTCGAGACCGAGATCCTGGACGACGGGGTCTTCATCCCCGGGCTGCTGCCGG
>CALJUJ010000567.1 GCA_937975525.1 uncultured bacterium | reverse complement strand
CCTACCAACGCACCGATTTCGGTAGCTACGACATCACCCTCGACATGGACGCGGCCCTGACCGACCTCCGCTCCGGCGAGCTCGAGCCCGAGGAAGTTCCGACGGAAGCGTTGCTCGTCGCATCCCGTCGTGGGGGAGCAAACGACCATCTGCTCGCGGTCGAGCTGGCGAGACGGCTGTCACTGCCCTTCGCCTGCCTCGGCTTTGCGGCCATCGCCATCCCGCTCGGCATCCGCCCCTCATCCTCGGCGCGGGCGCGGAGCTTCGCCGTCAGCCTGGCTCTGATCTTCACCTACTACTTGCTCTTGACGCTGGGCGAGAGCCTGGCCGAGCGCAAGCTCCTACCGACCCACATCGCCCTGTGGCTGCCCAATCTGGCGCTCTTCGGTCTCGCCGCAGCACTTTTTCGGCGGGCGGCGACGGTCGTACCGACCCATTCGCGCGCGGCTGCGACCGCGCGTCGTCTCGGAGCCCTCCTGCGTCGCCGGGGTGGCGGTACGAGCCCCGCGGTTCCTCCCCCATGACCACCACGCAGCAGTACCTGCTGCGCCAGTTCTTCGGCCTGTTCGCAGCATTGATGTCCGGCTTCGTCGTTCTCTATTTCGTCGTCGACCTCCTCGACCGGCTCGATGTGCTCCTGCGCCACGGGGCCACGCTCTCGGCGTCGGTTCGCTACTTCCTGTTCAAGGTTCCCTTGATGATCACACAGCTACTCCCGGCTGCCGCGCTGGTCGCGACCCTCCTCAGCCTCGGGCTCCTCGCCCGCCGCAACGAAATCACCGCCCTCCGTGCTTCGGGGGTCAGCCTCTGGCAAACCGCCCAACCACTTCTCGGAGCGGGCCTGCTCATCAGCGTTGCTGCGCTCGCCTGGGACGAGTTCGTCGTACCCGGGGCGACCCAGGAGCTCGAGTTCGTGTACCGGGTCGAGATCAAGAAGCAGGGACAACGAAGTCTGCTGAGCGGACGCCAGATCTGGTATCAGGGGCGCGACGGCTTCTACCACATCGACCTGGTCGACATGCGCCGCAACAGCTTGTACGGGCTGACCATCTATCGAATGTCCCCCACCTTCGAGATCGACTCGATCGTCGAGATCGACCGCGCCACGTGGATGGACGGGGAATGGCAGACGTTCGGCGTGATCGAGCATCGCTCGGCCACCGGCGCCGAGCCACCGACGCGGCAGCTGCACAACGGCGCCGTAAGGATCGAGGAGCCCATCGACGACTTCCGCGAGATCAAGCGCAAAGCAGAGGAGTTGACCTACGCGGCGCTGCGCGAGCGAATCGACGGACTGCGCCGCAAGGGAATCGACGCTTCGCACTACCTCGTCGATCTCAACTTGAAGCTGGCGTTGCCGTTTGCCTCACTCGTGCTCACCTGGATCGGCATCCCCATCGGTGGCGCCGTACGCCGCAACCCGACCCTACCGCGGAGCTTGCCAGGCGGGACGGCGGTGGGATTCAGCTTTAGGGTGATTCTCGGATTCGCGCGTTCGCTCGGAGAGTCCGGGGTCCTCGACCCGGTACTCTCGGCGTGGGCGGCCAACGGAATTCTCGCCCTCGTCGGTCTCGCGGTGTTCTTGAAGAGCGAATAGCCGGTCGCTTCGATCGCCAGAACGAAAAAAGGCCCGGAGGCGGGTAGCCTCCGGGCCTTTTTCAGCGCATCAGCGCTTCGAGTACTGTGGCCGCTTGCGCGCCTTGTGGCGGCCGTACTTCTTTCGTTCGACCTGACGCGGGTCGCGGGTCACGTAGCCAGCCTTCTTGAGGGCCGGTCGGAGCTCGCCGTCGGCCAGCATCAGTGCACGAGTGATGCCGTGACGGATCGCGGCGGCCTGCGCGGAAAGCCCTCCTCCGCTCACGTTGGCGTGCACGTCGAAGCGGCCTCCCATTTCGACGAGCTCGAGCGGCTGCTGCACGACCATGCGCGAAGTCGCGCGGCCGAAGTAGGCGTCGAGCGCTCGCTTATTGACCTGGACCTGCCCGGTCCCGGGCGTGAGGCGGACGCGGGCCACCGCACTCTTGCGGCGCCCGGTGGCAACGTGAACGGATTCGGCACTCATGATGCTGGCTTGGACTCCTGGTTATCCCGCGATCGCGACTTGGGTCGGTTGCTGGGCGGCATGGGGGTGGTCGCCGCCGCGGTAGATCTTGAGTTTGGTGAGCAGCTGTCGCCCGAGTCGATTCCGGGGCAACATTCCTTTCACCGCAGACTCGAGGACTCGTTCCGGCGCTTCTTCCATCTGGCGGCGCGCCGAAGCCGATCGCACACCGCCGGGGTAGCCCGTGTGGCGATGGTACGTCTTCTTCTCCAGCTTGCCGCCGCTGAAGCGTACCTTCTCGGCGTTCAGAATGATGACGAAGTCGCCGCAATCCTGGTGCGGGGTGAAGCCGGGATTACCCTTGCCGCGCAATAAATCGGCAACGCGAGTGGCGAGACGGCCCACGACCGCTCCGTCCGCATCGACCACGAACCACTTGCGGTCCGCGAGCGCCTGCTCATGCGTCAGCATCTGTGTCGACTTCGTTCTAGGCATCACTCATTCCGCTATGCAGCCCACTCGTGAACGACGTCTCTGTCGCCATCCACGAGCTCGATGAACTTTTGGCGGGGTGGACGGGACTTGAACCCGCGACCTCCGACGTGACAGGCCGGCGTTCTAACCGAGCTGAACTACCACCCCGACGAAGTTGCTTCTTATGATGGAAATCGGCGCCTGCGTCAATGGCCGGCGTGCGGGAAGTGGGCGGTATCCGATTTGAACGGATGACCTCCGGCTTGTAAGGCCGATGCTCTCCCGCTGAGCTAACCGCCCGCGCCTCGCCGCGATCAGTTGAGAGACTCTTTGAGCGTCTTCCCGGGCTTGAACTTGGCAGCCCGCGTCTCGCCGATTTGAATCGTCTCGCCGGTCTTCGGATTGCGTCCGGTACGCGGCTTGCGCACCGCAACCGTGAACGTACCGAAGCCCGAGATGCTGACCTTGTCCCCCTCGCGCAAAGCCGCGGCGATGTCGTCGAAGAGCACGTTGACCGCCTTCTCCGCCACCGCGCGGGGCAGATCTGCCTTGCTCGCTACCGATTCCGTGAGTTCTGCTTTGGTCATGTTCGCCCTTTCCTGAGGTCGCTGCAGGTACCAACGCCCCCCCTCGATGTCAATCCCGCCGCGCCACAGCAACCTTGCGGGCGCGAGCTCTTAATGGGTGACGACGTCCTCGACACCCGTGTCCGCGGCGAAGCGCGCCTCCCGCTCTTCCTCGCCGCCCTCCACTACCAAGAACTCCTCGGGCCGGTCGAGAACCAGGGCTTCCCTCAAGACCTGGTCCATGTGGGAGACGAGTTGGATCGTCATCGCCCGCGCAACCGTAGGAGGAATCTCGCTGATGTCTTTCTCGTTTTCTTCCGGAATCAGAACCTTCTTGATGCCCGCCCGGTGCGCCGCAAGGATCTTTTCCTTGAGACCGCCGATCGGCAAGACCTCGCCGCGCAGGGTCACTTCTCCCGTCATCGCGACGTCGTGTCGAACCGGGATGCGCGTCAGCGCCGACACCAGGCAGGTCGCCATGGTGATGCCCGCGGATGGGCCATCCTTGGGCGTCGCTCCCTCGGGCACGTGGATGTGAACGTCGACGCGCTGGTAGAAGTCCCGGTCGAGCGCGAGGGCCGATGCCCGCGACCGCACGTAGCTCATCGCGGCCTGCGCCGACTCCTGCATCACGTCACCGAGCCGCCCGGTGATGATGAGCTTGCCCTTGCCCGGCATCACGGAGACTTCGGTTGCCAGCAACTCGCCGCCCATCTCCGTCCATGCGAGCCCCATGGTGACGCCGATCTTGTGTTCGCGCTCGGCCTTGCCGACGCGAAAT
>CALJUJ010000566.1 GCA_937975525.1 uncultured bacterium | reverse complement strand
GCGAGCTCTTCGGCCAGCTGGGCGCAAGCTTCGCCCTGGAACGTCGTCATCCTGGCAAACGGCGTGTGTTCGAGGATCGCCCATTGCCGCAGAGACTCGGGGCCACGGAGCTTCGGCGACCCGGACCGCCGTGCTGCTCACCCTGGTCAACACGTGCAAGGCGCACGGGACCGATGAGTTCGTCTACCTGCGTGACGTCTCGACCCCGTCTCGATCCATCCGATGAGCCGCATAGAAGAACTCTCGCCGCGGCGTTGGAAGGAACTCGGCTCGTCCTAAGAGCATCTCCCACTCGTCGTCGCCGATGAGTGGGCGGAACGCTTTCCGGCCGTAGCCACCACTGAGCGCGGCGGCTGTGGCCGTCAAGGGCGGCGGGAACGCGCCGAGCGCAGCGATTCCTTTACGGACGCAGGCGGTCCCGCT
Organism: uncultured bacterium; assembly: GCA_937975525.1. GTDB lineage: Bacteria > Desulfobacterota > Binatia > HRBIN30 > HRBIN30 > CALJUJ01. The sequence goes on along the minus strand of CALJUJ010000566.1, from coordinate 3,083 downwards.
ACCCGCGCCGCAATCCGCACGCCGACCTCACGGTGGGGTTCGTCCCCCCCTTACGACAAGAGCGAATCGCTTCCGTTGTGAGCAGTCGTGTTGGATTCGACGCGGCCCTCTTGTGCAGGCCATCGCCGCGTTCCTGACATCAGGACCGAAAGGACATCGATGGGACGGTCGAAAGGCGGCCAGGATGCTCTGCGCTGGGTCTGCTACTCAGGTGCTTGGTCCACCCGCCAGAGCTTGATGATCACGGAGTCATTCGGTTCCTCCGGGCTTCTGAGATTCAATTCGAAAATAGATCGTGAGCCATCGCGGTTCCTCTTCCGCGTTAGAGATGCTCGCAGACCGGGCTCCGGTGTCGGTCGACCCCAGGTTCCCGTGTAGTTGGTCCCATCGTTGGATGAAGCCGTAACCGTTCCACGAAAGTACCGTGGCCGCTCGGAATCGTTGGATGTCGTCCACTCGAGATACAGGTTGCTTTTGTCGACCGTTGCCGTAACGGATCCCGAGGCCTCGCCGGAATCGATTTCGATCATGTAGCCGACAAGGACCGCACCGGACTCGAGAAGGTCGGAACATTCCGCGGCGGTCGGTGCCTTCTCCATCACGCTTCGCAATTCAGCGCCCGGCTTCGGAGTCTTGCAGATCGTGTACGGGCTGATCTGCTTCGTCGACATCGGCCTGTCAGTGCTGGCGACGGTCAGTTCGCTGGTTGCCGGGATCGGCCTGGTCCGAAAGATCGGCGTCCTTGAGCATTTCCGCTGCGCTCTTCCAGTTCTTGCCCTGACGTGTTCGCACCGATCCGTTCTCGTCGAACCATTCGTCGAGTTGGGGGAGCTTGACGAGAGTGTAGACACATCGATCGAAGAGTTGCGGTCCTTCCTCAAATTTCATTTCCGTCTCCGGTAGCGTATTGACAAGTGGTTGGTGGCGGATGTTCCGTCGCAGCCCGGTCTCTCCATGTGATAGGCTGCCAGCAAGTTTACGCCGGCATCTTGCGTTCGTTCAAGCTAATCGCGGACATCGTGGCGATTAGGGCACGCCGGTGCATCGGGCTTCCGTTGACACCAGGGCGACCGTCCCGATACTCCGCCCGGGTACGCGGCGGAATCACCCGCCGTTTCGCGAGAGGAGCCGCATGTCCGTCAGCGCGCCGCAGACCCTCCAGGTGGGAATGCTCGCCACCGTTCGCAATCGCCGCGGCATCGTCGTCGCCGTCGACGACTTCGCGCCGGGTCAGGGCAGCGCCTCCGGGGTCTCGCAACTCGTTTCGATCGAGTACATCGACGCCGACGGGCCCCCCGAGGATCAGCTCGTCTGGGAGGTCGAATTCGAACTCGGGGCCTCCCTCCTCGAGCCCACCGCGCTCCCCGACGTCGCCGGACGCGACCCGATGCCGCCGCGCGAGCTGGATGCCCTGGTCCGCGCTACCCGGTGGTCCGCGTTGACCCCTTATGTCGACCCTGACGGCTCAAACGGGCCGCTCGACCGCCTGCCGCTCTCCTCACCGCTGCACGGCGCCATCCAGGTCGAGGACTTCCAACTCGTCCCCCTCCTGAAGGCGATGCGCATGCCGCGCGTCTCCCTGCTCCTCGCCGACGACGTCGGCCTCGGCAAGACCGTCGAAGCCGGCCTCGTCCTCACCGAACTGATCCTCCGCCGCCGCCTGCGCCGCGTCCTCGTCGTCTGCCCGGCCTCGCTCCGCACCCAGTGGCAGCGCGAGCTGTACGAGAAGTACTCGCTCGACTTCGAGGTCGTCGACCGCCCCGCGACCCACAAGCTCCAGAAGCGTCTCGGCCTCGACGCCAACCCCTGGCGCACGTTCGCGCGTGCCATTACGTCGTACGACTACCTCAAGCAGGACGACGTCCTGGAGCAGTTCCGCGCCGCCAGCCGCCCGGCCAAGGGCTCGCCGCACCTGCCATGGGACCTCCTCATCGTGGACGAGGCCCACAACCTTGCCCCGTCGTCGCTCGGCGACGACAGCGACGTCTCGAAGATGCTCCAGCGCATCACACCCTGGTTCGAGCACCGCATCTTCCTCACCGCGACGCCCCACAACGGCCACACCCGCAGCTTCACCGGTCTGCTCGAATGCCTCGACCCGGTCCGCTTCACCCGCAAGAGCGAGGCGCTGACGGAATCCGAGAAGGCTCGTGTCGAGCAGGTCGTCGTCCGGCGCTTGAAGGCCGAGATCAACGAGCGTTCCGGCCCGAAGCGCTTCGGCGAGCGCTCGCTGCAAGCGATTCCCCTGGCGCTCCATTCCGACGAGCGACGGCTCGGGGAGGCGTTCGCCGACTTCCGCCGCGGCGTTCGCAAGCTCGTCTCCGGTCGCGGCCGCGGCGAGCAACTCGCTGGTGCTTTCGCGGTCGAGGTCCTCGGCAAGCGCCTGCTCTCGTGTCCGGTCGCGTTCGCCGACTCCTGGCACCGCTACCGTGCCGGTCTCGGGGAGTCCGAGGCAGCCGATGCTGCCGCCGTCGATGCCGCCCGCCGTGCCGTGGCCGACGAAACCGCAGACGATCGCGAAGCAGAGGGCCGCACCGGTCATGCGGCGCGAGTGGTCGGCGCCTGGCTGAAACCGCTGGCCGAGGCATTGGCCGAGGAGACTGCGGCGGTGAACAACTCGCTGGAGCGCCTCGGCCTCGGAGACGGCTTCGGCCCGGAAACCAGCCCCGGCGGCGATTCCCGCTTTGATACGCTCTGTTCGTGGATCGAAACCCACCTCGTCGCCGGCAAGAAGGGCTTCATTCACGACGAGCGCCTCGTCATCTTCACCGAGTGCAAGACCACGCTCGACTACTTGAAACGCCGGCTCGGCGAGCGCTACCCGCAGCCGGGCGCCGTCCGCGTGCTGTACGGCGGCATGGACGGGACGGCCGACGACGGACGTCGCGAGGACGTCATTGCTGCGTTCAACGACGGCAGCGATCCCGTCCGCATCCTGGTCGCCACCGACGCCGCCTCTGAGGGCCTCAACCTCCATGAGACGGCCCGCTTCCTGCTCCACTACGACATCCCCTGGAACCCGAGCCGCCTGGAGCAGCGCAACGGGCGTCTCGACCGCCACGGCCAGCCGCGCGACGTCGTCG
>CALJUJ010000565.1 GCA_937975525.1 uncultured bacterium | reverse complement strand
CCGAGGAGGCTCATGCAGCCCCGCAGCGGCGCACAGTCGCCACCGACGTTGCAGTTCTGCTTCAGGTCGCCACTGCAGCCCTTGCTGCGGCAGTCGAGCCCGAAGAAGAGTTCGGTGACGGTGATCTCGGTGCCGCCCTGGATCATGCCGGTACCGAGGGTCAGCTCGACGCGGTCGATCGAGCCGAGCGTATTGAATTCGGGCAGAAACTCGGGGGGGTAGGAGATCTGGACGAAGCCGTTGCAGGTGTTGGCCGGCGGGGGCGTCGGAGTTTGCGCCGCCACCGTGTTGCTGCCCAGGCCGAGGGCGACCAGGCAGGCCACGCCGAACCACCCCATCAGGCTCGGGGATGGATGAACGGCGCGCGGGCCGGTGCGATCATTCGTCACGAGACTCATTGGTTTCTCCTTGAGCTTCTCCGTCACCACCACAATACCCAACCTCACCAACGAGCGGGCGATCGGATGCACCCGGCTCGCAGTGGAGGTACCGCAAAGGCCAAAATGAGTCAAATTGAAAGGGAAGTTGGCGTTGGCAACGGCAACGAAAAAGGCGGGGACGGGCCAAGCCCGCCCCCGCCTTTTCAACGGAGTGCCGTGACGCTGCCGCTCAGCTCTCGGAGCTGGTGGCGCGGCGCAGCATGAGGGCGATGGACAGGCCCAGCAGCCCGATCAGCAACAGCCCCGCCGGCGACGTCGGCGACGGAATCACCGGGACCGGCGGCGGCGTCAACGTCGGCGTCGGCGTCGCCGTGGGCGGCACGGTCGGCGTCGGCGTCTGGGTCGGCGTGTTGGTCGGCGTGTTCGTCGGCGTATTCGTCGGCGTGTTCGTGTTGGTCGGCGTCGCCGTGTTCGTCGGCGTCGGCGTCGGTGTGTCGGTCGGGGTTTGCGTCGGTGTCTCGGTCGGCGTCGCCGTGTTGGTCGGCGTCGGCGTCGGCGTGTCGGTCGGCGTCGGCGTCGGGGTCGGGTCGATGTCGATGGCACCCGAGATCGCCCCGCTGGCCGCCAGACCGTTGTCGCAGTTGGCCATCTCGAAGCCGGCCACCTGCTCGATCTTGAGCGGCGTGCTGTCGTTACTCTGGAGGGAAAGCTTTTCGAACTCGAAGTTCAGGCTGCAGAACTCGGCCGTGTTCGCGGGAATGACGATCGCGGGGTTGGCCGTGAAGACGATGCGGTTGCTGTCACCCGGCGCTGGGGCAGCCGACCAGGCCACGCCCACGCAGGTCGTGTTGATGTTGCCGAGGTATCCGGCGACGTTGCCGTCGTCGATACAGACGGGAAGCAGGCTGGCGCACGTGCTGCCCGGGCAATCGCCGTCGTTGGCGCAGCCTTGCGACGTGTTGTTGAGGCAGACCTTGTTCTTGCAGTCGAGCCCGAAGAACACCTGCGGGACCGTCAGAGTCGAACCTTGCGCAATCGACCCGGCGCCGAGCGTGAGCTCCGCACGATCGACCGAGCCGATCGTGTTGAAGTCCGGCAGAAACTCCGGGGGGTACGAGATCTGGAGGAACCCGTTACAGGTGTTGGCTCCCTGCGCCTGCGCCGCGTCGGGCGTGGCACCGGCGGCCGCAAGCAATGCGCCGCAAACGGCGCTGGTGATCATGGCGTGACGAAAAGTGTTGAGTCTCATCGCAGTATCCTTGCCCTCCATGAGCCGCCGCCTGGGCGTCGGGCTCGCCAATCCTCAGACCTCGTCCGCGCCGCTCCGCCCGACCGATCGGCCGCGGGAGTGGAGCAACCCGCTGCGACATATACACAATCAGACGTACCCGTCAACCCAAAACAGCGTCGTTCGGCCCGCGACGGCAAGCGCCGTGGCAACCACGGACGCCGCGCGTCCCCTGGAGCAGACGTCATTTTTTCGATTGGCTGGCCGCTACAATTCCGCTAGACCTAACTTTCATGTGCGATTGGAGGTGGGGTGCGGGGTGGCGAACGCACTGGTCGGCTTCGAGGCCGAAAACGGCCAGTCCAGCGACACGAATGTGCACTTTGGCGGGACGATCGACGCCCGCCGCCGGGATCTGCGCGTGAAGAAATCATGCAGTAGCATACGGGTCAGTTGGCCCAGGCTTTGCTTCTCCACGGAGGGCATGCGCCCCAGTGCATCCGCTCGAGCAACCCGACGTCTCCGATGTTTCACGCACGTCTGGGCCGTCGCCTTCCTGGCATCTACGTCGTTCGCGGTCGCGAGCGCAGACGCTTCCGATCTAATCGGCTACGTCCCCGACGTCGGCCAGGCGAAGGACGTGCACTACGACGAGGCACGCAAACTCGCGTTCGTCGCCTCGGTACAGTTCGGTGTCTCCGTCGTCGACGCCACCCAGCCGACCGCCCCGGTCGTCCTCGGCACCGCGCTTCCGCCCTTCAGCGCCGAGGCCATCGCCGTCACCGGCAACACCGCCGTCACGCTCGCCGGTGGGTTCGGGCTCACCCTGACCGACGTCTCCAACCTCTCGTCCCCCGTGCGACGCGGCACCCTGCCGGGCGTGTACCGCGTCGTCGATGCGGCAGGGCGCTACGCCTACGCGTCGGAAACCATTCCCGGCAACCCGGCCACCGCCGATCTCGTCGTCGTCGATCTTCTCGACCTCGACGCCCCCAAGGTCGTCGGCCGCGTCGGCCTCGGCAGCGTCGCCGTCAACGGCGTCGCCGTCCGCGGATCGTACGCCTACGTCGCTGCCGGAACCTCGGGCCTGCGCGTCATCGACGTCTCGCCACCGACCAACCCGCGGATCGTGCGCACCATCGGCTTGCCATCCGGACGCTGGTCGACCGCGATCACCGTGCGCGACGCGACCCTCTTCCTGGCGACGTCCGTCGATACGATTCTGTATTCTCTCGGCTCCCCATCGAATCCAGCGGAGATCGGCCGCCTGTCGACGACGGCTTCGGCGATCGCCGCCACCGCGCAGCGCTTCTTCGCGATCCGCGGCACCCAGGTCAAAGCCTACGACATCTCGAACCCGCGCGCCGGCTTCTGGCTGAGTAGCTCCCCGGCAAACGGCAGCCAAGGGATCGACGCCGCGGGCGACCTGCTGCTCCTGGCGAGCTCGGACACCGACCCGAAGTCGGGCAGCGGCGGGCTCTACCTGCTCGGCGCCAACAACGTCCCCCCCAACGTCATCACCAACGTCTTCCAGGGTTTCGACAACTGGGACGTCGCCGCCGACGGATCGGTCGCGATCGTCACGGCGAACGAGCTCGGCCTGCGCGTGGTCGACCTCGCGGATCCGTCGAAGCCGCGCATCATCGGCTCCGTCGCGGGCCGCTTTCGCGCCGCCGCGATCAGCGGCTCGTTCGCGTTCACCTCGGAAACCGTCCCAGGCAACCCGGCGACCACCGACCTCGTTGCCCTCGATATCGGCAATCCTCTCGCACCGAGCGAGATCGGGCGCATCTCGCTCGGCTCGATTGCCGTGTCCGATCTGCTCGCGCACGGCTCGTTCCTCTACGCAGCGCTCGGCACGAGCGGCTTGCGCGTCATCAACATCGCCGTACCGAGCCAGCTCTCGCTGGTCACGACACGCTCGACCCCCAGCGCCGCGCTCGACCTGGGCATCGACGGCACGACGCTGTTCGTCGGCGCCGATGCTCACCTCGTCGCGTTCGACGTCACGGTCCCCGCAGCGCCGACACAGCTCGACTCGATCCCCGCCGACACGTCGGCCGTCGCCGCGAGTGGCTCCTCGGTGTTCGCTCTCGTCGGCACCGAGCTGCATCGATTCGACGCGAGCAACCCACGCCAGCTTCGCTTCGTCTCGGAAGTCGACGCCTTCTCGTCACAGGACGTCGCCACCTACGGCTCGCTCGTCGTCCTGTCGCGCCCTGCGCTCGACCATTCCGATCCGGCGGGCGGCGTCTACATCTACGATTCCGCCGCCGGCGACCAGCCGGCCGTCATCGACCAGATCATCATCCCCGGCACCACCCACGCGCTCACCACCCTCGGCAACCTCGCCATCGTCGGTGATAGCGCGTCCACGGTTGCCGTCATCGAGCTCAGCGGCTCGGCACCGCCGCCATCGTCGACGCCGACGGCAACGCCGCCGGCCCCGACGCCCACGACGACCTCGACGCGAACGTCCACCCCCACGACGACGCCGACCTGGACGCCGACGCGGACGCCGACGTGGACATGGACGCCCACTTCGACACCCACGCACACGCCGACGTGGACGTGGACGTGGACGCCCACACGCACACCGACGTCAACGCGAACCGCAACGCCGACGCACACCGGCACGCCGACACGCACGCCGACTTCGCCGCCGCCGACGTCGACGCCCACGAAGACCCTTACGCCGACGCGGACGCCCACGGGCACGCCGCCCTTCACCGCGACTCCGACCCCCACCTGGACCCCGACGCGCACACCGACCTCGCCGCCGGCGACGCCCACCTCGCAGCCGACGTGGACGCCGACGTGGACCGTTCCGCCACCGCCCCCGCCGACGTCGACGCGAACGGCGAGACCTCTACCGACGTTGACCATCACCGCCGGCCCGGCGGCGACGGCGAGTCCCCACGTGGCGGTGCTCGGCATGC
>CALJUJ010000564.1 GCA_937975525.1 uncultured bacterium | reverse complement strand
CCGGGAGGCCCGATGACCCCATCCTTTCTGTCGACGGAAGACGAGTTGCGCCGCCACGTCCCCGAGCCCAACTCGCTGACCTTGAAGAAGATCGTTCCCCGACTCGAACCGTCGGCGCGCGCGTGGATCGACGACGCACGCCTCGTGGCGCTCGCCCTGCGCCGCGGCGACGGCCGGGTGCACGTGCTCGCCCGGTCGTCGCCCGCGGGCGTCGCGCACGCGCCGGATGAGCACCGCGTCGTCGTCGGTGACCAGCCGGACCTCGCCGTCGCAACCCTCCCGTCGCCGCTTTCCGCCGCGACGCCCGCCGCGTCGATCTTCATCGTCCCCGGCGAAAACAGCACTCTGCGCGCCAACGGCACCGCCGACGTGCAAAAGGACGAGCTCACGCTGCACGTCGATGCGGCCTACATGCACTGTCCGAAGGCGTTCGTCCGTTCCGCCCTGTGGCGGACGACCGGCGCCGCGGCGGCCGGCTTCGAGCCGGTCGCGGAACGGCACGCGCCGCTGGGCCCGTCGTCGCGCGCCTTCATTCAGCACTCTCCGTTCGCTCTACTCGGCACCTGCGGACCGGACGGTGGCGCCGACCTCTCCCCCCGTGGCGATCCTCCGGGCTTCGTGCGCGTCGTCGACGATCGCACCCTGCTGCTCCCCGACCGGCCCGGCAATCGGATCGTCGACAGCTTTCGCAACGTCCTCGGTGACCCGCAGATCGGGCTGTTGTTCATGATCCCCGGGCTCGATTGGATTCTGCGGATCTGCGCCCGCGCCCGGTTGACCGCCGATCCGGCCTGGCTCGCCGACCTCGCCGTGCGCGGCAAGCCTCCCCAACTCGGGCTCTGGCTCGAAGTCGACGAGGCCGACCTCCAGCCGGCACCGGCGCTGGCTGCAGCGGGGATCTGGAGCGGTGAAGCGGGCCCGCGGACGGCGCCGACCGTGGGGCGTGCGATCGTCGAGCAGGTCGAGCCGCAAGGGCGCTTCCGCGCCCTCAAGGGCTGGCTGCTCGATCGGGCGCTACGCCGCGACGCCAGGCGGAATCTCTACTGAACGCGACGGCGCCCGCAATCGGACCTATGAGAATGAAGTTCGAACCGGGGCCGACGCGCGAGCCGTCGGCCCGGACCCGATAGCGTATAGCACCGATGTCTTCTCCGAACGGATCGAACGCCCGCGACCTCCGCCGGCACCTCGGCGTCCCCGACGATGCTCGCCGCGTCCTCGTCTTCACCGAGTCGAGTCACTGGGACCCCAACTGGATGCTCACGTCCGAGCAGTACTTCCGTCTCGGCGTGCGGCGCACGCTCGATCGCGTTCTCGAAGCGCTCGACCGCGAGCCGCGCCGCGTGTGGAGCGCCGACTGCGTTTTCTTCCTCGCCATGTACTGGGACCGCGTCCCCGCCCACCGCGAGCGCCTCGCGGCCCACGTCAACTCCGGCCGGTTGCGGCTCCCCTCCAGTGGCGTGACCACGCAGGATACGCTGCTCCCGTCGATTGAATCGATCCTGCGTGATTTCCTCGTCGGCCAGGAGTGGCTGTGCACCCGCGGCCTGAACCAGGAGCCGCGCCTCGCCTACTTCCCCGACAGCTTCGGGCACTCGCCGGCGCTGCCTTCGCTGCTCGCGGCCGCCGGCTTCGATCGCACGATCTTCTCGCGCATCGACGGCAGCTACTTCGTCGGCTGCGATTGGGAATCGTCGCGGCGCTTCCCGCGCCCAGGATCGAGTGCGGAGACGCTCACCCGCGCCGGGTCGGCCGACTTCGTATGGCGCGACCGCAACGGCGCCGAGGTCCTCGCCCACTGGCACCCGTTCACCTACGGGCAGGGCGACATGCTCGCCGCCATCGGGCCGCTGCGCTACATGAGCGCGCCGACGGCCCTGCCGGATCGCGCCGAGCGCCGCGTCGCTGCCCGCATCGAGCGCTACGCCGCCCAGCTCGAAACCCTGGCGCGCACGCCCTACCTGCTGTGTCCCATCGGGCTCGATTTCGTGAACCCCATCCGCGGCCTGCTCGACCTCCTCGATCGCTACAACCGCACGCGCTATCCGGACACGGGGATCTGGGCGGTCAACGCCGGCGCCGACGACTACCTCGATCTCGTCGACGCGCATCGCGCGGAGCTACCGGTGCTCGAGCTCGACCCCAACCCGTACTGGACCGGCTTCTACGCCAGCCGTCCCGACCTCAAGCGCGCCCATCGGCGGCTGGTCGACACGCTCGTGGCGACGGAAGCGGAGGCCGTGGCCGGCGCAGGTGGTCTAGCTAGCGCGGAAAGGATGGCGGGGGCCGTCGCCGACGTATGGTGGACGGCGGCGACGGCGAACCACCATGACTTCGTCACCGGGACGTCCCCGGACCGCGTGGTGCGCAAGGAGCAGGAGCCCTGGTTGCGCTCGGCGCAGGCACGGGTCGATCGAGTTGGCGAGGCGCTGTCGCCGCCCTCCGCGGCAACGGCCGCTGCCGGAACGTGGGTCGGCGCACCGCCTTCGGCCAGCGTTGCCGCGGCCTGGGAAGGTGAGCTGCTACGCGTCGACACCGGCGTGCTCCAGGCGGTGATCGACCCCGGGCGAGGCGGCTGCGTGATCCAGGTCGACGTCGCCGGTGGGCGGGTGCTCGACGGTACCGGGGCCGACCTCATCGCCTACGACGACGAAGGCGGCCTGTGGCGGATGGGAGGCGAGTACCGCGGCGGCCGCTTCGCAGCGATCGACCGCGCCTCGGCGCGCCGCGCCGAGGTGACGACGACCGCCGGGCCGGACGGAGTCCTCGAGGTCGTCGTCGACGCCGAGCTGGACGGTCTGCCGACGCGTCGCCGCTTGCGATTCGCTCCGGGCGATGCCGGCTTCGGCGTCGAGGTGTGCAGCCGCGCCGGCGATCGCCGCACCGTCACGCTGGCGATGCCGGCGCCGCGGCCGATGCGCGGGCTGTGGATGGATCAGCCCGGGGGCGTGGTTCGACGCCCGTTGCTGCGCAATTTCGAGCCGACGTTCTGGCCGGTCTCGTCGTGGTGCGTCGGCGGCGGGGGCGAGCGGGATGATGAAGAAATCCCGCATCTCGCCGTCGCCGTCGAGATGGGTCGGGCGGTGACGGCGAGCGGTGGCGACGGGCTCGAAGTGGTGGTGGCGCGCAATGCGATCAAGGAGCGTGCGTTCGGGTTCTTGCCGATCCTCGCGTGCCCGGCGCGCGGCCATGAGCGCGGCGAGACGGTGGCGCGGATGGCGGTGTGGTGGCCGACGCGGATGGCCGCGGCGGAGCTGCACGCCGAGTCGCAGGCGAGGATTGCAGATCCTCTGCGCGCCCGCCTGCATCGGGCGGCCGCGCGTATCGTGTCGATCGCGACGAACGCTGGCGGCGAAGCGCCGGTGCGGATTCTCGCGCTGAAGCCGGCGACGCGCGGTGCGGGCATCGTGCTGCGCTTCTACGATCCGGACGGTGGGAACGCGCGTGCGCTGCGCTTACGTTCCCCGCTTCGGCTCGAACATGCGGCCGTATGCGACGCCAGGGAGCGCGACGTCGGGACGCTGGCGGTTCAGCGCGGTAGGGATGGCACGGAGATCGCGCTCACGACGCGGGGCAGCGTCACTTCGATACGTCTGGTTCCGACCGACGAC
>CALJUJ010000563.1 GCA_937975525.1 uncultured bacterium | reverse complement strand
GCGAGAATGTCGGCGCGCGAGACGGCATGGTCGGCGAGAATGCGGTAGTTCGTATGCCAGTCCGCTGGATGTAGTGGGCCGAACTCGTGATGGTAGTCGACGTTGCGGGCATGGCTACGCATGCCGAGGGCGCACGCGACGACGCCGAGCAGGACGCACGCGACGGCGGCGGCTCCGGCGTTGCCGATGCGCGCACCGATCCATCTTCGCAAGCCCACGTCTCCGGCGACGACGCCGAGCACCGACAGCGCCGCAAGCGGAATGTACATGCGATGTTCCTGGATCGTATCGGGAATCGGGATCACGGATGCCACGGGCCCGAGCGTCAGAAAGAACCAGGCGCCGACGAACCCGCTCCAGTGGCGCACCGCCAGGGCCCATAGGGTTCCGAGTACGGCTGCTACGAGAGGTAGTGCGGGGAGCACGACTTGCCACGTAGAGCTCACGTCGAAGAGCGTCGTATTCACGTAGAGGTACAGGTCGTTCGGCCAGACCGTCAGGCGGAGGTAGTGCAGGATGACTCCGGGCTGGGCGAGGATGAACGAGAAAACCGCATCGGCGCGACCGACGTTGCGCTGCGCATCTTCTGCGATCGCCCAGGCGAGAACGGCGAGAGGAGCGGCCATGGCCGCATAGAGCCATGGTCGGTAGCGATGCGAAGTCGCCGGGGCGAAGGTGTGATCGTGGAGTAGAACCAGCAGGGGCACGACCGCGGCGGTTTGCTTGGTCCCGGTTGCAGCGAAGCAAGCGAGGACGGCCAGGAGCTTCCACGTCGATCCATATCGGGAGTCCACGGCACGTACCGCTGCGTACACGGATGCGAGGAGCAGCAGCCCCATCTGCGATTCCGAGCGTTGGACGACGAAGGTGACGCTCTCCGTCTGCAGTGGGTGAACCAGCCACAGCAAGGCGCTGGCAGCGGCGATCGAATCGCCGTGCTGGGGCGATATCGCCGGGCCAGCGTAGCGACCCACCGAACGACGTACGAGTCCGAAGAGGAACAGCGCGGCGCCGATGTGGATGGCGAGGTTGACGGCGTGGTGGTGTCGCGGCTCGGTGCCAATGAGCCGGTTCGTCAGCGCCAACGACGCGCTGAAGAACGGGCGGTAGACGACGGTCGCGACCTGGTCCTGGTTCGCCGGGATCTCCCACAGCGGGAGCGAGATCGCTTCTGACAGCGGCCACAGCCGATGGATGTGCGGGTTGTCGCGGATCGACTGCTTCCCGTCGATGCCCAGGAACAGGTCGGTGAAGCTGTTCGAGTAGACGAGGCCGCCGGCTGCGACCAGCACCGCCACGGCGGCGGCGGTGCGCCAACGCCGGTGCGAGTCGCCACCGTGGCGGGCCGAGGTCATTGCCATCTCCCCGCGGTATGCCGCTCCGTCGTGCGGGCGTTGCTCACCGGCCCAATCGGACGGCGCGGGCGTACTTGTAGGTGGATTTGGATTCGGCGTAGCTGTTGCCGCTGTAGAAGCCGACGAAGCCCGCCCACGATTCGTCGTCCGGGTACGTGGTCGCCGACCAGTAGTCGCCCGGCGCGGTACAGCTGCAAGCAGGTGACGTGCAACTCGGGACACAGGCTCGATGGAATGTGGGATCGATGCTCGGTGCTTCGGTCTCGTAGCGCACGATGCTGTGCAGTTCCTTGAGATTCGGAAGCCGCCAATCGGAGTACCCAGCGAAGCCGCATGCTCCGCCGACGGCAGCGCAATCCTCGGTCTTCGTACAGCGCGTCTTGCCATCGGCCGCGCATCGACGATTGAGCTGGTCGAGAAAGATCGAAACGACGGTGCCGTTCATGACCTTGCCGTCTCCCCAGCTGTAGCGGTGGTCGGCATCGTGCGGGTTGCGGCAGAGCTCGGCCCGCTCGCAGTGGACGTAGCTGTTGTCGTAGTCCACCTTCACTTCCCACATCAGTCCCGTCACGCTGTCGGTGATGGTGCCGTCGCCATGGTCGAGGTAGCGCAGCGGATGGCCGGCACGAACGGCTCCGTCACTTCCTGGACCGTACGCCTTCGTTTGTCCCGTGACCGGTAGCGGAGAGGCGCACTCCGGGAGCGGATCGACGCTGCGCACCGCTTTGACGAAGAAGGCATGGTCCTTTTGGTCGGCGAATACGTTGCCGTCGTAGAGGCTGACGTACCCCGCCCAGTCGCTGTTCTCGAGGTGCGTGCTGGCGCTCCAGTGTACGTTGGGCGGGGTGCAGCTGCACGTGCGCACGTCGCAATCGCGCGTGCAGCCCCGATTGAAGGGGCTCGCAACCGTCGGGGCCAGGCGTCCGAAGTCGACGATGCTGAACAACTCCTTCCAGTTCGGCACCCGCCAGTCCCGGTGGCCGGCAAAGCCGCAGCGGTCACCTTCGGGGCAGTCTTCGTCCGATTCGCACGCTATCGTGGGGTCGCCATCGCAGTGGTTGTTGAGTTGCTCCAGCAGCACCGTGGCGATCGGCCCGTCCATCTGCTTGCCGGAATGATTCCAGAGATAGCGGTGGTCCGCGTCATGCGGATTCGGGCATTGCTCCTTGGTGGTGCAGTTGATGTCGACGTTGTCGTAGCTGGATTTCTTTTCCCACATCAGCCCGGTCACCAGGTCGGTGATCGTGCCGTCGCCGTTGTCCCGGAAGCTGAATGGGCGTCCTGCCCGTATCGTCCCGTCGGACCCCGTGCCGAACGATTTCGTTTGGCCGGTGACCGGTAGTCCACGGGCGCATGCGGGCTGCGGGCTCGCGGCCGGAGCTCGCTGTTCTGCTGGCGGGTGCGTGGGTTCGGCGGGCGCTGCCGCGGAGTTCCCTACGAACAGCAAGATGCCGACGGCGGTGAGCAACCAGCGCCCGCTGCACGACCCGTCGCGTCGCGCCGCCCGTCTTTCTCTCGCCAACACGGTTGCTATAGAGCAAACGGTCATGCGGTCTGCAACGTTGTCCTTCTGCTTCATGGTTGTCGCCTGGTCGATCGCGCCGTCGCCGGCCGCGGCCGGTGCCACGGTCTCGGTCGCCGGCTCTCGATACGAGATGGCGGAGCACCCGCGGGTGCTCTTGGCCGGCCCTGACGACGCACGCGTGCGCGAGCTAGCCGACCCCGACGGCGATGGCCCCGAGGTGGCGCCGGTCGCCGCTGTGGGCGGAACGGTGTATCGCGGGCTGCGCAATCGTGTCCAGGCTTGTACTCGGCGCGAGTCTCCGTGCGACCAGCGCATGTTCGCGGCCGATGCCGCGCTTGCAGCGCTCGACTGGTTCATGGACCGCAGCCGCACGTCCTCGCTGGAGTTTGCGCGCGAGCGGCTGGCGCGGGTCGACGAGCTCGCCTTTCCTGGGTCTGGCTTCGCATGTGATCGCAGCCGATCCGACTGTGGTGTCCCCGTAGCGATCGACGAACGCGTCGACGACCTCGTGTACCTGGCCCTCACATATACGCTGATCCGCGACCAGCTGGTCGACGGCGAGCGCAGTCGTTTCGCCCGCAAGATGTTGCACGGTTGGGATGCACCGTGTCGAAACCAACTCCAGCCGACGGATGCGGCGGAGGCGAAGGTGGTAGATGACGGACGTGCCGTGGTCGGTCGCGGCCTCGACGCCATCGCTCCTGGTACGCGTGTCTATCTCGTCCCCGAGCAGGGGCGAGGTTGGTGGGCGGAGGTCGTCGAAGGAGGGTCGGAGCGGTTGGAGCTTGCCGCCCCTGTGGGCGGCTTCGATGCCGAAGCGGCGACGGAGGGCCGGGCAGTATCGATCGCCGTGGTCGCAGACTGGAACCAGGAAACCTGCGGCTACGTGTGGGTTCTGCTGCATGGCGCTCAGAATCCACGTGGTCGCACGCTTGGATTTTCCGAAGCGATGCTGATGCAGGATGTCGGCGTCGACGCTTCGGTGCTCGAGATCGCGGCGGGTGACGAATTCCCGGATCGAGCGCCCTTCGCTTTGTCGATCGCGGGGCGTGAAGTCGTCGAGGTGACGGCGATCGAAGGCGACCGCCTGCAGGTTCGCCGCGGCCGCTTCGCGACGACGCGGCAACCTGCTGCCGCGGGCACGCCGGTGTATTTCACACGAGCACTTCCCAACGTCGGTACCATGGATTTCTCCGCCGGCGCCGTGGCTGCGACCTTGTTCGCCTACGCGAGCGTCGGTTCGGCACTCGCGGGCGACGACCCGGTAGCCGAGCGACTCGTGGACGTCGCCGTGGACGACTGGCTCACCCTGGTGGAGCCGAAGAACCGCGACATGTGGACCGGTTTTCACCAAGGGGGTTCGGGGTCGACCGGGGTCGATCGGCAGCTGACCTCGAACGCAGGGCTGACGCTGTTGACTCGCAATCTGCAAGGGACTCCTTCCCTGGATCGCAGTGAGGGTGGGTGGCTGCGCAACGCGGTGGCTGCCTTCCTCTATACGACGCTGCCCGACGAACCGGCACGTTCGCTCCCGTGGGGGCCGCCGGCGCAGGCGACCTCGCCCGACTTCTTCGCGCATCGGTGGGCGCCCCTGCTGGTAGGCATCTACGGGGCCGGCGGCAGCGAGAGCGCGGCATGGAACTTCTGGCAGCGTCAGGTGGCGAGCGAATTCCGAGCCGACGTTCTCGGATCCGCGAGGGCGACACGATGGTTGCCGATGGCCGTGCTCTTCTTCCGGGCGGACGACCCGATCTCGGACTACCGTGAAGCCTATCCGCGCCAGCGCTTCTTCGGTGCAGTCGACGGCAACCCGAGCCATGCGCTCGCGACGTCGGTCTCGCGAACGGGATGGCGTGAGCCCGACGATACTCTGCTGTACACGATGATGTTTTCGGCACCGTGGACGCCCGATCCCGACACTCTCGGCGCGCCGACCGCCTACAAGATCTACAAGCGGGGCTGGTTGCTCACGGAGAACGGAGCCAACGATACAGGCGTCGGCCTGGATACCAACATGCCGGTGTTCGGTGATGAAGTCGTGCTGACGAAGTTCCCGCTCGTCGCCACCGTCAATCGGATGAGCGATGAAGAAAGCGGTTCGTTCACGTACTTCCAGATCAACAACCAGGCTGCGTACCACGCGCGCATGTGTGCAACGCGCGTGGCGCGTAGCGTCGTTCATCTGAAGAAGGTCGGTACTCGAGACTACGTCATCGTCTACGATACGTTGCTCTCGTTTTGCCCAAAGACGAAGTCGATCCGTATGCATTTCGACAAGCCGCAAGCGGAGACCAGCGTGATGTCTTCGTCGGCGTTGCCGCGGCTCGTATGGACCGGCGCGGACCGTCGTCTGAGCACCGAGGTCGTATTGCCCAGGCCGGGAGGCGTCGTGGCGAAGTACGAGTCCCTTCCGCGTACCCACCGCGTGACGTTGTGCGTATCGGCCGACGGCGCCACGTGTGACGACGAGAACCTCGAGTCGGCGTTCCTCATCGTGCACGGACCCTCCGCCGATCCCCGCGACGAGATGCCGGAGGTGCGACTGCTCGATGGAGTCACCAGCGGCTTCGTCGCGGTGCAGATCGCCGGTGCGGACCCGAAGGTCGCCGTGTTCCCCGCCGACGGCACTCCAGCAACCGAGATCTCGTTCCGGTCGACACACCAAGGAACCGCGCAGGCATTGATCACTGGGCTCAAGCCCGGTGTCTACGATGTCGACGTCGATGGCGCGACGGCTTGCGGGGCGGTCGACGTGCGGCCGTCCCAAGAAGCCGTCTACTGCGAGCTACCGGCGGGCGAGGTCACCGCACGGCGGCGTGCGCCGAATTGAGACGCGAAACTCAGCCTTCGGCGGCGAGGGCGGCGAGCGCGCACAATCGAATTTCCGTCTCGGACAGGACCCAATCCTCGACCTGTGCGACCCGACCGAAGCGGTAGTCTTCCTCGATCTTGTCGGCGAGCGCGTCGCGGAGAGGGCGCGCACGGTCGCCGGCGGCGAACGACCGCTGCAATCCCTCGCGTAGCTCCTCGGGCCGCGCTTGATCGGGATGCGCTGCGACGAACACCCGCCCGATCTCCCGCGTTGCGGGCGAATCGCCGAGCGCCTGCACGAGCCGCTCGGTCCAGGTGTCACGCATGCTCCAGTAGATCGCCGTGCCAGCGAGGGCCGTGGTTCCGACGGCGCTCGTCGCCACCAGGAAGCGCCTGCGTGTCCAGCCGGAAGCGACGCTCATGCGAGATCCTCCAAGAGCTTGTCGGCGATCCGGACCGCCAAGGCGACGATCGTCGGCGTCGGGCTCGCCAGCCCGGACGTCGGAAAGGTGGCCGCAGATGCGACGTAGAGATTGCTCAGCCCATGGACGCGTTGGTCGGCGTCCACCACTCCGAGCTTGGGGTCGGTGCTCATGCGCGCGGTGCCGATGTGGTGGCCGCTCATCTGCACGTTGCGCCACGGGTCGATGGGGTCGATGTTGAAGGCGCCGCGGCCCAATCCGGCGCGCGCGAGCTCGATGGCGAGGACCTGCAACCAGCTACGTGTGCTCGTGCGATCGATCTCCGACAATTTCCAGGCGAGACGAGCGCGCGGAACACCGAGCTCGTCTCGTTCGGTGTCGATCTGGACGCGGCTCTCGCGGTTGGGCGCCTGCTCGCAGCTGATCATGGCAAAGGCGAACGTCGGCGCCGGGTCGGCGGGCGCCGACGACGGGCGCAGTCGATCGACGGCGTCGGCGAGCGCAGCCACCTCCGGTGCCAGCAGCGGCCCCGGGCCGGGCTCGAGGGCGAAGCAGCCGTTGAGCAAGCGGCGGTCGCGCTGCATGTCGGCGGATGCCGTCAACGCACCCCAGACCTGGGTCGTCGGTCCGGTCTTCTGAATCGTATACGTCGGGACGGTATCGCCGCGGCGGAGGAGGGCTGCCGCGCCGACCCTCTCGATCCGCGGGTGCTCCATGAAGCAGCGTCCGACCATGTCGTGCTCGTTGCCGAGACCGTTCGCGTGTACGGAGCGGGATGCCAGCAGGAGCCGAGAGACCTCGATGGCGCCGGCGCCGAGAACGAAGGCGCGAGAGTACACAGCGAAGCGTTTGCCGTGCACGCCTGCTACGCGCACGCGCTCGATC
>CALJUJ010000562.1 GCA_937975525.1 uncultured bacterium | reverse complement strand
CGCTCCAGCGACAACGGACTCGACTGCTTGCGCCAGGCAGCGACCTGGATCCCGACGACCTCGACCCCGCGTCGCAGCGCGATGTAGACCTGCGCGACACCGCCCGCGGCGGCGGCACCATCCGAGCCGATGCTCTGCGCGCCGTCGAGCGCGGCGACGTCATCGACGAAGCTCTGCAGCAGGCGTTCGGCGACGGCAGGCGGGATCTCGAGAACGCGCAACAGCTCGTGTTCGTCGGCGGTTGCGCCGAACTCGGCCACGGGTCGGTACGCCTGGCGCTCCGGATTCCACAGCAGGGTGTGGCTGAGATCGCAACCGACAACCTCGGCGGTGACCTCACAGAGTCGATTCAACAGGAGCGGGCGGTCGAGATAGGCGATGAGCTCCTCGCCGACCCGGGCCAGCGCCGCCTGCACGGGGGCCTCGGCGCGACGCGCCTCGTCGGCGTCGGCGCGAGCACGGCTGACTTCTTCGAGTTGGATCTCGCGACGCAGAAGATCCGAACGGTAGCGATCGAGAAACCGCGCTCCGAAAATGGTGAGAAAGGAGGCGAAGCCGAGAGCGGCAGGACCGAGCCCCGGAAGGGTGCGGGCCGGAACGCCCTGCCAAAGAGCGAAGCCGCAGAGCGACGCTCCGATGAACGCGGCAACCGTCTGGGCGGTGGCACCCCACGGGAAAAGGACCATCGAGCCGACGATGCAAAAGGTCAGCGCCATCGTCAGCACCTCGATCTCACCGGGTGCGACGACATGGTAGGCCGTGGTCAGGACGGCGAGCGCGGCGAAAGTGCTCAGTGCTACGGCAACGGCTCCTCGTCGCGTCTCGGTTCGCCCGAGAACGTACACGGAGAGCAGACATACCAGCGCTTCGAGGGCGTACAGCTTTGCATAGAGCCCCATACGGCTGGGGTTGCTGGTGGACTCGAAGATCCACGCGGCCCCGTAGGCTCCGAGGAAGACGGCAGCACCGTAGCGCATCCGCTCTCGGGTGAGCCGCACCGTCTCGATCGAGTACGCACGATCAAAAGTCTGCACCGCGTTCGACTCCTCGCATTCCACTCATAGAGCCCGGCTCGAGACTCCGCCACAAGGAAAAAACGAGCCGTCAGGGACACGGCCGGCGGCGGACGAAGGCGCTTGCAGCAATGCCTGCCGGCGAAGAACCAAATCGCCGCCTGCCCGCCCAACTCCCGTCGTGGAGGTCGCCGCCTCGGGCACCGGCGCGGGCGTCGCTCGCGCAACGGTGAATCCATGCGGAGACGCAGGACGTAGGCAGACCTGCCAGGGTGCGGCGCGGAGCTACGCGGCAGACAGCATCTCCTCGCTCATCGTCCACAGCTTCTCCGCGGCTTCGTCGTCGCAAGCGTGCGCGTTGACACCCACGTAGCGAGCGAAGGGACTTTCGGGATCCGTCCGTGTCGCGATGTCGCAGTCTTCGCAGTACACCCCCGGCTTGCCGGCAAGCGCGGTGGCGGTCGCCGCCCACAACGTCGTCGAGCAGCCCTGCGACGGCGTCTTGAAGCCCGCCTTCGCGAGCTCGCTCGGTTCGCCGTCCTCGCCGAGCCAGCCGAGCCGGATCATCTCTTCCTTGCCCAGGTGGCGCTGCAGCGGGGTGAAGATGCCCCCCGGGTGCACCGAGAATGCCAGCCCGCCGCTGGCACGAAGCCGCCGCGACAGCGCATTCGCGAACAATGCGTTCGCCGTCTTCGCCTGCCCATACGCCTGCCACTTGTCGTAGCCCCCACGCGCGAAATGTACGTCGTCCCAACGAATGTCGCTGAGCTTGTGTCCCGTCGACGACAAAGCCACCACACGCGCGCCCGGCGTCTTCTCGAGCAGCGGCAGCAGCGACGCGGTCAGTGCGAAGTGCCCCATGTGGTTGACGCCGAACTGCAGCTCCCAGCCCGGTCCGATGCGCGACTCGGGACAGGCCATGACACCGGCATTGTTGATCAGCAGATCGAGGTGCTTCACCTCGCCGACCACGCTCTCGCCAAAGCGCCGCACGGAGCCGAGATCGCCGAGATCCATCGCCGCCGTGCGCACCTCACCCGCGACGCCGGCCAGAGCCTCGGCGGCCTTCTCGGGCGAGCGAACGGGAACCAAGACCGTCATCCCGCGAGCCGCGAGCGCGCGAACCGTCTCCAAGCCGATGCCGCTGTAGCCACCGGTCACGATCGCGGTCTTGCCGGCGAGATCGATGCCGGCGATGACCTCGGCGCCTTCGCTCTTCGCATGAAATCTCGAACCCGTAGGGACCTGATCGGCTGCAGCCATGGCTCTCCTGCTCTCCTCGGCGCGTCGATGTTCGGGACACAGCGCGAGGCTGCCGCCGTCGCTGGCGCGGCACCTCGCGCGTTGAGCAGGCCGTTCGGCGCGCGCGCGTC
This sequence comes from uncultured bacterium, assembly GCA_937975525.1. Taxonomy (GTDB): domain Bacteria; phylum Desulfobacterota; class Binatia; order HRBIN30; family HRBIN30; genus CALJUJ01. Next base: position 8,746 of record CALJUJ010000562.1, on the reverse strand, counting down.
GCGCCGATGGCCAGCCGGCCGGCGATGAGAATCCCGACCATCCAGGTCGACACGGCCGGCGCGGCGCTCCGGGTACGGCAGGAGTCGAGGGCGTCGAGAGGGATGTCGACCAGCAGAGGGCTCTCGCCGTCGATACCGACCGTCACCCGGCCGTCCTGCAGCGGGATGTGCACGTCGGCGATCGTGAACGAGCCGAGGTTCGGCGGATCGAGCTCGTACGGCAGGTTCGGAATGGTGACGTGCGTGGGGTTCGCGGCACTCGGGAAGTAGGACAGCGGGATCGTCACCGACGCGATCGTGAAGTCGATGAGCACGCTCGGGCCTGCGGCATCGCAGAGATACCCGGTAGCGAGGACGGCATCGTCCTTCTCGAACTCGACCGTGTTCAGCGCGGCCGGGAACCCGTCGGGCGGCGTCCCGGGCGGGAACTCCTCGTACGCATCCAGCGTGAAGGGCACTCGAAACAGGGTCGCGAGCTGCGGCAGCGCACCGTGGGCTCCGGTCGGCTGCGACGTGGATCCGACCACCACCTCGAGAAAGTCGCTGCTCGAGTCCTGGCCAGCGAAGAGGCTGGCGAGCGTGGTTCCGCCACTGCACCCCTTGTGGATCGTGATGTTCGGCGCGTCGTACGTCGCGCGCAGGATGCAGTCGTTCGGATCGGGACCGTTGCGGTCGGCGTCGATGATGATGAGATCCGTGCCGCCGGCGACGAGAATGTCCGCAGCCGCAAACGCGCACGTCGGCCCGGCGACGAGCGCCGTGACGAACGCGGCGGCAACGGCAGGAAGAACGCGCGACATGGGGCATCCATAGATCGATCGGTGCGGGTGCACAACGCGAACCGTCTCGGCGGGTGGCCGGCTCATGCCCCGCTGCACCCCGCCTTCCGCCGGGACGGCGGACGCTACAGCGATGGGCATTCGCGCCTCGCCCCGCTATCGCTCTCTGTAGCGCCCGCGGTCTCGGCGGGTGGCCGGCTCATGCCCCGCACCCCGCCTTCCGCCGGGACGGCGGACGCTACAGCGATGGGCATTCGCGCCTCGCCCCGCTATCGCTCCCTGTAGCGCCCGCCGTCTCGGCGGGTGGCCAGCTCATGCCCCGCTGCACCGCGCCTTTCCGCCGGGACGGCGGACGCTACAGCGATGGGCATTCGCCCTGGGTCTCCGCAGGCTGCGCGATCGTCGCCAAATGTATACATGGCGTTTACATCCAGCGACGGCTGGGCTATCGGTATCTCCAGACGTGATCCAATGGATATACGCACTGGATACCATCGAGCCGGGCGCAGCGCGGCCCCGGCGGGGTGAGGAGATCGATCGATGGCGATGATTTCTTCGTTGAGTGAGCAGGCAACCCGGGCGAGGTGCCTCGAAGGCACCGCTCGCGCCATCATGCGCAAAGGCATCGCCGCAACCACCGTACAGGACATCCTGGCCGCCGCCGGACTGTCGCGCCGCACCTTCTATCTTCACTTCCACAGCAAGGAAGACGCTCTGCGCGCGCTCTTCGAGATCCTCACCGACGCGACCCTCGAGGCGATCCGCGCCGCAACGACCGCCGATGACCCGGTCGACCGCGCGCTGCAGGCGGCCGATAAGTACCTCGCGCTCTGGCAGGCCGACGCCAAGCTGTCGTTGCTGCTGCAAACCGAGGCGATGCGCACCGGATCCGCGCTCGCCCCGGCACGTCGCCGCCTTCTCGACGCGCTGTGCAGCGACGGCGTCACCAACTACGAACGCGCGACCGGACACCGCATCGATCCGTTGATCTTCCGCGCGCTGGCGCTTTGCCTCGAAGGCCTGCTCTCGCACCTCCACGAAGCGAGTGACGTAACCTACGCACGCATCCGCGCCGTCTTCGAGTCGATCGCGCGCAGCACTCTCACCGTCGAGCGGGACCCGCCACGACCCGACCCGAAGGGTCGAGATAGTTGATGCAAGATGGAGTACCGCATGGGCGTACCCTTCCTGGCCGCCCTGCTCGTCCTGGCTCTGTCGACCAGCCGGCTGCGGCGACGGGAACCCCCCTGCCCACGCCTACCCCGACGCCGCCGTGCGCATCGTCGCCGGAATGCGATTCCCCCAATGACGACGAGCGACTCGGCTGCGAGATCCTCGAGGTGCAGTCGCGCGAATCCATCCGCGGGTGGATCAGCCCGAACATCACGCGTGCGCAGTTCGATGCGCTCGATCTACCCCCGGGATGGATCAAGGATCAGCCGCGGGAGGGCGATCGAGACGCGCGCCGGTTTCACCGGTCGCCCGGGGCGACTGTCGACGGGGAGTTCCTCGACGCCGAGCTGTTCGGATTCGAGTGGAGGCACTCGGCAACAACGATTCGCGCCGGGTTCGCTCTCGACGAGGCCGGCTTGTTGATCGGATCGACGGTGGTGAAGTCGCACGAGGTCACGTTCGAGGCCGGCCGCACGGTCTACGTCCTCGTGTCCCCGGACGACGAAGCCTATTTCCGCATCGGTCGCGATGCCGACCGGACGAGAGACGTCCCGACCATCCCCGACACATGGCGCCTGGTCGAGTACGTCACGCCCGAGCGGCTGGCAAGTCGGCTGCCCGCCGCGAGACTCGTGATTCGTACTGACAACCAGGATTCCTTCCAGGACCCGGTGCACGAGTTGGCCGTCGCATTCTGACGCAAGGGAGGACTCACGATGGAGTTCTTGGAGACGCCGCAAGAGCGCTTCGACGGCCTGCAGGGCTACGCCTTCCAGCCGCACTACCGGGAGGTCGATGCCATCGGGCTCCGCATGCACTTCGTCGACGAGGGTCCTGCAGAGGCCGCTCCGATCTTGATGCTGCACGGCGAGCCTTCGTGGTCGTACCTCTACCGACGGATGATTCCGATCGCCGCTAGCGCCGGACACCGCGTGGTGGCGCCGGACCTGATCGGCTTCGGCAAGTCGTCGAAACCGACGCAGATCTCCGACTACACCTACCAACGTCACTGCGATTGGGTGGCGGCTCTGATCGAAGGGCTCGACCGCCGTGAGAGCACGCTGTTTTGCCAGGACTGGGGCTCCCTGATCGGCCTGCGCCTGGCAGCGGAGTTGGAGAGCCGCTTCGCGAGGATCGTGCTGGCCAACGGTGGTTTGCTCGCGGGCGAGGGAGCGAGCGGCCTGGGGCTGCGGCAGATTCCCAACGTCGTGGCCTTCCTGGCATGGCACGCCTTCGCGCGCTTCGTGCCGCGCCTGCCGGTCGCGCGTATCCTCCAGGTCGGCACCCAGCGCCGGCTCGACCCCGAGGAGTTGCGAGCCTACGAAGCGCCCTTTCCCGACGAGCGCTACATGGCCGGCGCCCGCGCCTTTCCGTCGCTGGTGCCGATCTCCGCGAGCGACCCGGCGATTCCGCGAAACCGCAAGGCGTGGGAGGTCCTCGAGCGTTGGGAGAAGCCGTTCCTCACGGCCTTCAGCGACGGAGATCCGATCACCCGGGGGATCCAATCGCAGTTCCAAAAGCGTGTCCCGGGAGCGAAGGGGATCGAACACCCAACGTTGCGCGGCGGCCACTTCTTGCAGGAAGACTCGGGTCCCGAGCTGGTGCGACTAGCGATCGACCTGATCGAGGCGGGCTAACCCGCCAGCAGCGCCATCGTCGAACGAATGCCGTGCACGTGCGCGCCGATGCGGCGCATCCGGTCCATCTCGTCCGCATCCATCGGTCCACGGTCGAGCACCCCGAGCGACTCTGCCATCTCCGCATCGGTACTCGGCCCGCAGATCGCCACCTGCACGTGCGGGCTCGACAGCACGAACCGGTAGCAGTCCACCACCGACGGCGGCGCGTGCCCAGCAGGCATGTTCCGCGCCCGCAGCAGGTCGCCCCAGCGCGTGTTCGTGAACGACGCGACGCCCGGCGGTCGGTCGCCCATGTGCGGAAAGACATCCGTCTCGGCGCCCGGATGGGCGGCGTTGTAGCGGATGTGGATCACATCGTAGCGATCGTCACTTGCGAACGTCCGCAGCAACGATCGCTGGTGCGACGAGATACCGAGACTGCGGAACTTGCCTTGCTGCTTCAGCTCCTCGACGGCAGCGAGCGTCGCTCGCGAGGGAACGGTCTCGTGCCAGCCCAGCAGGAGGACGTCGGCATGATCCAGGCCCAGTTGGCGGAGTCCCTGCTCGACGCTGCGGCGCACCATCCAGGGCCAGCGCGCATAGCATTGCAGCACCACCACGAGCTCGTGGCGGTGCCCCCGCGCCAGGTCGCGGATGGCGGCACCCATCGCCGGCGTGCGCACCGAGCCCCAGAAGAAGTAGTTCACGCCCGCATCGAACGCCCGCTTACAGGCGCTCTCGGAAACACCGTACGTCGAGCCCACACCGAGCCGCGAGACGCGTAGCCCGGAGCGGCCCAACACCACCTTCTCGCCCAACGCGCTCATCGCTCGTCCGCCGACCGTCGCTTGCCGACGCCCGGAAGGCCGAGCACCTCGAGAACGGCGAATGCCTGGATCGCCAGCATGTGTGTCACTCGCTTCACGAAACCCAACACCATCATCGACCTCCCGCGCTAGCCCGGCGGCGCCATCGGCCATCAGCCGCCAGCACTGTTGAACCCTGCGGGCTCGTCCGTCCCGCAACCGCAACCGTGGCACGGGGGCAAGTCCGCCGCTACCGCCCTGCCCTCGCCGGCTACCGCGTCCCGGTCGGTCCGCGCGGTCACCGCGCGACTGCCGAGGCATCGACCCGCGACCGTGTCGCGAGATTCATCGGCGCCGCCGGTATTCCCTTCGACATCGCGACATCGCCCACGGCGCGAAGATCGCTTCGCCCGCGCGGGCGCGTCGCGGGGAGGGGAATCCGATGCACGACCGATCTCGTGACAGCTGCCGACGCCGCACGGCACCGCGCCAGTCTGCTCACCGCCCGCCCTACCGGCCGGAAGCCGTTTCGCGCGCCGGTTTCGGCTCGGCGGTGGTCGACATTCGGCAGGCGAGCGCCGACGCCGGCCGCGGCCGCACCGACGTCCCCCCGTGAGGCGGGCCGCGCCGAACATCACACCGGGCAGAGCTGCCCGCGGGGAATCACCAAGAATCGACAGCAAGAGGGAGGAACTCGACATGAAACGTTCGCAAACGCTTTGGACCACGATCGCCGGCGTCGCACTGATCGGCGCCTCGCTTTCACTCACCGCCTGCAGCAGCGGCGGCGACGGCGACTCGAGCTCTGCCGAGCTCTCGCTCGAAGACTGCGTCGTCACCGACGGAATCGACGCCTGCGCCGACTTCGCCTTCTCCAACCTGGCCCGTGAAACGGGTGGCGCGATCGGTATCGCCGAGACGGCGCGCCAGGTTCCGGGGTTGATCCTCGGAGCGATCGACAAGGCCGTGTCCGACTACGGCAACAGCTTCGATCTGGTGTTCATCATCGACCGAACCGGCAGCATGTCGGACGACATCGCCGAGATCAAAAACGCTCTGGGCTCGATCCTCGACCGCATCGAAACGCGGGGAGATGGCAACGTTCGGGTGGGCGTCCAGCTCTACGGCGACTTCTGTGCCGACTCCAACCCGTTCACGTTCTACCAGCTCACTTCCGACCTCGACCGGGTGCGTCGCAACATCGAGTCGATCACGACCACCGGCGGTGGCGACCTTCCCGAGTCGGTCTACGAGGGCGTCGAGCTGGCGATGCGCGACATGGATTGGGAAAGGTCGCGCCGCTACGCGATCCTGATCGGCGACGCCGGGCCGCATCTGCCGGACTCGTCGTGCTTCTCCAGCACGCTGGCGGATGCCATCGAAGCAGCCCGCTCCACGGGCGTTCTGGTGAACTTCTACCCGATCCTGGTCAAGCGCTGAGACGATCCCTCAGCATCGCACCACGCAGCACAGGAGCAGGCGCGGCCGAGCGTTCGTCTCGGCCGCGCCTGCTTGCGTGCTTCGGTAGCCGAGCCCTTCCGCGCGAGCGGCACTCCCTCGATTCGTGCGCACTCACCCCGCGGCATCCGCGACGACGTAGTGCTGGCGGGGAAAATGGACGTGAAGCCTACCGTAGGTCTCGGTGTCGCGGCGCAACACGTAGCGTGACGGCGTGGTGGCGACCAGCGTGCCGGTCACCGGGACCGTGCCGTAGTCGGACGGCGCGATCGACACCGCGTGGCCCAGGCGTGGGTCCGGCTCGCTCTCGGATTCGGGCAACGGCCGCGGGTCGGCGCCCGCAGCGGCGGAAAAAGCCTGCGCCGGGGTTAGCTCTTCGCGGCGACCATGCCCGAAGGCGGCGACGCGCGCGTACCAGTCGGCGACGCCGGTGAAGCGGGAGTCGAGCTCTGACCGGCTGGTGTTCAGGTGCAGCCACAGCGGGTGGTAGGCGGCGAAGTCGGCCAAAGTCGGCTCGCTACCGGCAAGGAACGGCTGCGTTGCCAGACGAGCCTCGAGCGTCTCCAGGAATCCCTTCATCACCTTCCGCGCCGCCGCGCCCTGGGGCGGCTTCACGGTGGCGCCCTGCATCATGCCGACGCGGTCGTAGGCGAAGCGCAACATCCCCAGGGGGCCGAAGCTCCGCAGCATCGTGCCGAGCAGGGTGAGGGGCGGCACGCTGCTGATCGCAGCGAAGAAGACGTCGCCCTCGGCGAGGTCGATCACCTGGTTGGCATCGGCGGCGGCATGCTCCGGATCGAGCTCCGGACGATCGGCGAGCGCTGCCACCTCCTGGGCGATGATGAACGTGTCGCAAAAGATGTCCGCACCCCTCTGCGCGACGGGGATGCGGCGGTAGCCGCCGCTCAGCGGATCGACGTTGGGGCGCGGCGGCTGCTCGGGGGAAACGACCGAGCCCCACGGCAGCTGCGCGAGCCCGAGCATGAGGCGGATCTTCTCCGCATAGGGCGACAGCTCGTAGTGATGGAGAATGAGATGATCGAACATGCGAACCTCCGTGGGACGAGGAGCGCATCTTCCCGCAAGGTTGCCGGCGAGGCAACGCGAGGCCCGTTTGCCGCCGAGCGGCGCCCATCACGGGCGGAGCGGACTGCCGGCCGACGATTTCTGACCCTGCGTCAGACGAAATCGGTGGCGACGATTCGCTCGAGGCAGCGCTCCGCCAGTGCGGTGATCGTCAGCGACGGGTTGACGCCGATACCGATCGGGATCAGCGATCCATCGATCACGTAGAGGCCGGGGTGCTCCGGAATGCGACCGAAGTCGTCGGTGGCCCGTCCGAGCGGGCAGCCCCCGAGCGGGTGATACGTGTGCGAGTCGCCCATCAGCGGCCCGCCGAAAAGCGTGTCGTTGTAGCGCGAGCCGGTAGCCTCGTTCATGCGATCGAATACCGAGCGCGCACTCGCGACGGCGGGGTCGTTCTGGCCGGCCGCCCACACCAACCGGACCTCGTCGGTGTCCGGATCGTAGACGAAGTGTCCGGCCTCGTCGCTCTCGGACATGACGATGTTCATCGACAAACGCGCCTCGAACCCGGTCGGCAAGGGAATGATCATCGAGAACAGGTGCTTCCCCTGATGATCGCGCGTATGGAACGCGGAAGACGGCAGGGTGCACTGAGCCGTGCCCGTCGGGTAGCGCCCGGTGTTGGTACGTCCCACGAAAATGTCGCTGTTCGGCCCCCAGCCCGTGCCGATGTCTTCGTTCAGGTCGGGCAGATCGCCGCGCTCGCGTGCGCGCACCAGCAGCTCGGTCGAGCCGATCGTCCCGGCGCACAGGAACAGCGACGAGCATCCCAACTCGCGCTCCGCGAGCACGTTGCCGTCGACGTCGATCTCGCGGGTGTGGAGCACGTAGCCACGGCCCGAGCGCGCAATGCGCCTCACCTCGGTGAGAGTTTGCAGCGTCAACAGCCCCGTGCCCATGGCATCGGCGAAGTAGGTCTTGTCGAGGCTGAGCTTGCCGTAGTTGTTGCCGAAGCCGCCCTCGCCGATGCTCGCCGACCCCGGGACGGTGCCGGCGATCTCCGCGCGCAAGTAGCCGTAGTCGTAGCCCGAGGTCACACGGATCGTGTCGATGCCGATCGCCGCTGCCTGGGCGATGCCCGCGCGGGAGTACTGGTAAATCGCGGCGTCGATCAGGTCGGCGGGAACCTGTGAAGCTTGGAGATGAGCGAGAGCACGCGGGTAGTACACGTCGTACATTTCATCGACGCCGATGGTCGGCAGGGTCCGGGCGAGGACCTCGCGCACGGCCGCTACGTACACCGCCAGGTTCACGAGCGAGCCGCCGCCGAAGCCGCGACCGAGCGAGATGCGCATGGTGGCGGGCCCGACGACGTCGAGGATGCCCGCCTGGCGTGGAACCGGGATGGCCGCGGGAAAGCCGAGAAGCGACTTGATGAATGCTTCGGTCTCGTCCTTGAACCACATCGCGCGGCCGTCGGGCTGCAGCGAGTGGCAGAAGACCTTGCCGTCGGCACCCGGCGTATCCCACAGGCGACCTTTCTCGATCAGGGTGACGGGAATACCAGCCTCGGTGAGGCGCAGCGCGGTGACCGCGGCGCCGTAGCCGCTACCGACGATGACGACACCGTCGCCCGTGTCGATGGTCGAGCTCGAGCCGCAGCCGATCGAGGTGAGACCCAGAACCGCGGGGCTCACACGCTGTAGCCCGAGCAGCGCCGCTGCCTGCAAGATGCGTCGTCCGAAGTCGCGTCGGTTCATCGGTGGCGACGATAAGGGCAACCCCGGCGTCCGGCAACGACGAACGCAACGATTCTCTCTGTAGCGCCCACCGTCTCGGCGGGTGGCCAGCTCGTGCCCCGCGGCCCCCAGCCTTCCGCCGGGGA
>CALJUJ010000561.1 GCA_937975525.1 uncultured bacterium | reverse complement strand
CGCTCCAGCGCCCGCGTGTGCAGATGGAGTCGGTGCCACGCGTCGACGCGTCGCCCGACCTGCGCAACGCGCGCGTCTACTACGGCTGCCTCGGGGACACGGAGGCGCGCGAGCAGGCGCAGCGGGGACTGGAGAGTGCGGCCGGATTCCTGCGCGGGCAGCTCAGCCGCCAGCTTCACCTGCGCTACGCCCCGGAGCTTCGCTTTCATTTCGACGATGGATTCGAGCACGCCGAGCACGTGGCGCGCTTGTTGCGTGGTGCGGACGATCGGGGCGAGTCCTCGTGAACGGAATTCTACTGGTCGACAAGCCCGAGGAGATCACGTCGGCCGAGGTCGTGCGACGCGTCAAACGCCGGTTGCGCACGAAAACGGGGCATCTCGGCACGCTCGATCCGTTCGCCAGTGGGCTGCTGCCCCTCTGCCTCGGCGAGGCTACGAAGATCGCGCCGTTCCTGAACACGGCGGACAAGGCCTACGAAGGCACGATCGCCCTCGGGGCGCGTACGGACACCGGCGATCGCACCGGAGCGACGGTGGAAACGGCGGTGGTTCCCGGCGTGCCCGAGCCGGGCGAGCTCGATCGCATCGCTGCCTCGCACCTGGGCCACCAGTTGCAGGTGCCGCCGATGTACTCGGCGCTCAAGCGCGACGGGCGTCCGCTGTACACTCTGGCCCGGAAGGGAATCACCGTGGAGCGGGAGCCGCGCGCCATCGACATCACGTCGCTGGCGCTGCGCTGCGAGGCGCCCAGCGCCCTCGGCTTCGAGGTCGCCTGCTCGAAGGGAACGTACGTGCGCGTTCTCGCGGAGGACATCGCCCGCTCGTTCGGCACCGTCGGGCACCTGAGCCGATTGCGGCGCACGCGATTCGGGTCGTTCTCGATTGCGGCCGCCCTCGGCCTCGACGAGATCGACACGCGCGCTGAGCACGCGCTGATCCCGCCCGCGCACGCCTTGCCGGAGCTGCCGGACCTGGCGCTGACGCGACACGACGAAGCGCGGGCGCGGCAAGGGTTCCAGCCGCTTCTGGCACGGCTGCCGCTTCCGCACGAGCGTGGGGCGGTGAAGCTGCTCGGCACGGCAGGCGACCTGGTCGCCATCGTCACGGTCGATGCGGCCGGGGAACGCCACTACGCGCGCGTATTCGCTGCGCCGAGTTGATGGCGGGCGCGGGCCGGGCACGCTTGCCCTGGTGGCGTGACGCTGGCAAGAAGGAGCCTCGCCGGCCGCAAAGGTTTTCATGCAGAAACGACTCCTGAACGCATTGCCCGCCTTGCTATTCGCGATCTCGGGAATCGCGGTGAGCGCGGTGATCGAGAGCATCCACGCCGAGCTCCAAGCCGACGTCACCTATACGAGCTTCTGCAACATCAACAGCGGGATCAATTGCGACAAGGTTCTCACCAGCGACTGCGCCTACTTCCTCTGCGTCACGGTGTCGCGCTGGGCGCTGCTGTTCTACGTTGCCGTCACGGGAGGACTCGCGGCTGCCGTCTGGCTCGCCAAGGCTCGCCAACGCGAGACCGCGGCCCGCTGGGTCTTCGGTGCGACCGCGCTCGGCCTCTCGTTCTCGGTATACATGGCAGTGGTCTCGTTCTTCGTTCTGAACACCGTTTGTCTGATGTGCAGCGCTCTCTACGTCGTCAGCCTGGGCCTGTTTTTCTCGGCATGGCGCTTGCGTACCGTCGCCTCGGTTGCGCGCACGGGCCATGCGAAGGCGGCTGCAGGCGCCAGCGGAGATCGCAACGTCGTAGCGATCGGCGTCGGAGCAGGTCTTTTATTGGTCGTGTCGGCGCTCGCCAGCATCGTCGGTGCCGGTGGCGGCAAACGCCTGTCCGCGGCGGAGATCCGCGAGCAGAAGCCGGGCGTGTATCGATGGTTCCGCGAGCGGCCCACGGTCACGGTGTCGCCCGGTGGTCACGCGCGCGGTCCCGCCGACGCGCCGGTGACGCTCGTGGAGTTCTCGGACTTCAGCTGCCCGCATTGCGCGCGGCTCGACGCCACCATCGCGCAGATGATGCGCGACGAGAAGCCTGCCGTGCGCGTCGTCTTCCGTCACTTCCCGCTCAGTGCCGACTGCAATCCGGCGGCCAAGGCGACGATTCACGCAGCGGCGTGCCTGGCGGCGGTGGCTTCGGAATGCGCGGCGGAGCAGGGCGAGTTCTGGCAGTATCAGCACACGCTGTTCTCGAACCAGGATCGCTTCGCGCGCGCCGAGCTCGTCGCCTATGCGCGCGACCTCGGGCTCGACATCGACGCGTTCGACCGTTGCTTGGAGGGTGACGAGGCGCGCGAGCGCGTGCGTCGCGACGCCGAGGAAGGCGCGCGTCTCGGGGTGCAATCGACGCCGACCCTCTTTCTCAACGGACGACGGATCGAGGGAGCGCCAAAAGGTGACGTACTGGTCGACGCGATCACGTTGGCACGCGAAGATGCACGCGGTGAGCGACCGTGAATCACGCCGTGGCCAGGCTTTCGAATCGATGCGGTTCTCGAAATCGCGTCGAGTTTCTTTCGAGTTTTCAGGCGATTGCGTCTCGTGAATGCGCACCGTGGCAAATCGCAATATCGGGATACGATATGAACTCAGGTGCAAGCGCCCGCATATCGTACGCTTTTGAACCGAGTCCCGTAGCGCCGCTGACAGCTGGTCGAATGCCGGCATAAGTGCCCCTCACCTCGGCTTGCCGGGGTGCTCCAGAAGAAGCGTTAGAGCTGTTCGGTTCGGCGCGCGTCGATCCCTCATTGCATGGGGGGCGCGGGTGCAGGGGACGGGTTCACCGTTCGGGTGGAGGGGTGTAAGAGGAGTGAGGTTGCCTAGCGTAGGTCCGTGTCGGGCGAGAAATCGCCGGTCGACGCGCGCCGCCGACAAACTTGGGACGGTCGCGAGTTCGAGGGGAGCGGACGAATGGTGGCTGAGTGGCAGGCGGCGCTGGCGAAGTTGCGGGGACGGATCGGGGAAGACAGCTGCAGGGCATGGATCGACGAGGTCGAATGCCGACGAGACGAGAAGGGCTTTCGGCTCGAAGTCGGCACGGCGTTTGGCAAGGAGTGGCTGGCGCGTCACTTCCTGCATGACATCCGTGCGGTATTGGGGGAGGTGGTCGGCGGCACCCCCGAGGTTCGCCTCGTGGTCGTCGAGCGCGCGGAAAAGCCGATTCCCGACAGCGGCCCGGCGCGCCGGCCGGCGGGTCGCAAGCGGCCGGCCGGCGCAGCACGATCGCTGCGGATCGGACATCTGGTCGAGCACTACACTTTCGAGAAGTTCGTGGTCGGGCCGTCCAACGAGCTCGCATTCCGCGCTTGCCGCGCCGTTGCCGAAACCACGTCGCGCGCGTTCAATCCGTTGTTCCTCTGGGGCGGCGTCGGGCTCGGCAAGACGCACCTGATCAGCGCCATCGCCCACCGCTACCTCGCTGGCGTCGGGCGCCGGCGGATCGCGTTCCTCAGCGCCGAAGAGTTCATGAATCAGATGATCGGGGCGTTGCGCGAGGACCGCATGAACGCGTTCCGCGATCGCTTTCGCGAGCTCGACCTGCTGATCGTCGACGACGTCGAGTTCCTCGCCGGCAAGGAACGCACGCAGGAAGAGTTCTTTCACACGTTCGACGCGTTGTTCTCGGCCGGTAAGCAGGTGGTGTTGACCTCCGACAAGCCGCCGCAGGAGATTCCGCAGCTCGCGCAGCGTCTGCGTAGCCGCTTCGAGGGCGGGCTCAACGCCGATGTGCGGCCACCGTCGCCGGAAACGCGCCTCGAGATCGTTTGGCGCAAGGCGGAAGACCAGGGTGCGCGCCTGACCGACCCGGTGGCGCGCATGATCGTCGAGCGCTCCGGGCCGAGCGTGCGCGAGCTGGAAGGTGCGCTGACCCGCGTGCTGGCTTGGGCCGAGCTGCGCGACATGCCCCTCGACGAGAACAGCGTGCGCTCGCTCCTCGCGCCCGTGGCGCGTCCCCCCGGTCGCGTCCACCTTCGCCAGGTGCTCGAAGCGACGAGCAAGTATTTCCGCATCCCGGTCGACGAGCTGCGCTCGCATACGCGCGAGCGCTCCCTGTCGGAAGCGCGGCAGATCGCGATGTTTCTCTGTCGGACCGTCTGCGAGGCGCCGTACTCGGCGATTGCAGCCGATTTCAACGGTCGTGATCATTCGACGGTCGTCTACGCCGTGCGCACGGTCGAACGGCGTCGCGGCAAGGATGCGCGGCTCGATGTTACGATCCAGGCACTGGAGCGCACCCTACGCGAGGCTGCCGATCAACGCGTCGCCTAGCGAGGCTTGGCGTACGCCGTTCGGCGTCGTGATTGACAAAGCCGACACCGGCAGCAACAAAGCGGGCTCATGCTTCGACTCGGTCTGCGCACGGTCCTGACGGCGACCTTGATCGGTCTGGGGGCGGCGCAGGCCGCCGCAACCATCGCGTTCTCCCGCTCGACCCTCTCCCGCCAGCTGGGCAGCGACGGCCCGCAGGTCATCCATCTCGCCGACGTCAACGAAGACGGCATCGACGACCTCATCGCCGTCGATCGCGGTGCCGATGAGTTCATCGTCTTCCTCAACCCCGGCGACGGCTCGTTCGGGGGAGGCGACGTCGTGCCCACCGACGCCGGACCCGTCGCGGTGACGACCGGCGACTTCAATCGCGACGGCAACGTCGACATTCTCACCGTCAATCAGGTCGCCGGTAGCGTCAGCGTCTTCGTCGGCGACGGCACCGGCACCTTCGACACCGGCGGCCGCAGCGATACGGCCGTGGGGGCCGACGTCCGCGGCGTCGTCGTCTTCGACTTCGACGACGACGCCATCGACGACGCCGTCGTCATCAGCGGCAGTCGAATCTACTCGCTGCGCAGCGCCGGCGACGGCACGCTCGAGCTGCTCAATCCCGAGGGGCTGCGCACCCAGAGCTCGAATGGAACGACGTTCGACGTTGCTGCCGGCGAGATCGACGACGATTCCACCCCGGATATCGTCGTCAGCAATCGCGATGACCAGCAGGTCGTCGTGTTCCTTTCGAACGGCGATGGCACGTTCACTCGTGGGGCGTTTCTCAACGCAGGCCAGGAACCGACGGCGGTCGAGCTGGCCGACGTCGATGGCGACTCCGTCGACGACCTGCTCGTCGTCGATGCGAGCGAAGACCTCGGCTCCTTCGGCCTCGAGGTGTACGTGTTCCTCGGGCGCGGAGACGCGGGTGGTACCTTCGAGGAACCCGAGACCGCAACCGCCGGTGAGGAAGCCTTCGCGCTGGCGACGTTCGATGCCGACAACGACAACCGCGTCGATATCGTCGTCACCAACGCCAACGTCGCCCAGCAAGAGCCGATGTCCGTGCTGTGCCAACCGAGCGACATCTGCAATTTGGTGATTCCCGGCACTCCGCTGGAAGCGGGCATCTGGCGACCCGGCGACTTCCTGCCGTCGCTGGCCTTGCCGAACCTGGCCCAGGTCGCCGTGGCAACCGGCCGCCTGAACGGCGACGAGCTCGACGACATCGCCTCGCTCGGTAGCGACCGCCAGACGATCGGTATCTTCCTGAACACCAGCACCGCCGGGGCGCAAACGCCGCAGCCGACGACGCCGGGAGGGGTCGCCACGCCGACCCCGACGGGACCGACCGCGACCCCGACCCCAACCAACACGCCGCGGCCCACGGCGACGCCCACGCCGATCCCGACGCTGCCGCTGGGGCGCTGCGAGATCACCCTGCGCAGCTCCGTTCCCAGCGAGATCGACCCCGTGGCCATGGCGGTCGCTGACTTCGACCGCGACGGCCGCCAAGACGTTGCGGTCGCCGACTTCAGCGGCAACCGCGTCGTCGTCTTCTTCTCCGCATTCGACTCGGGGATCACCACCAGCGAGGACACCTGCCCCAAGCTCGATCTCACCGTGCGACAGACGATCCGGGGCATCAATGCGCCCGTCGACCTGGTGGCGGCGGACTTCGATCGTGACCGCCGTCCCGACCTCGCCGTCATCGGCCGCGACGGGGTGACTACGCTTTTCGGTCCCGGCGCCCGCAGCGCATTCGTGCAGGCACCGACGATCGCCGCCGGATCGGACCCGCGTGAGGTGGCCGTCGAGGACTTCAACCGCGACGGCGTCCCGGATCTCATCGTCGCCGACGCGGGTGGCACCAGCATCCTCTTCTTCCTCGGCGTGACCGACCGGGAGTTTCCGTTCGACTTGGAGTCGTGCCCGTACAACATCCGCAAGCAGTCGAGCCGCGTCGTCGCCACCGACCTGAATCGCGACGCCCGCGCTGATTTCGTCGTGGCGAGCGAGCAGACGAACGATCTGTCCGTGTTCCTGCGGAACCCGAACGAGACGCTGGACTGCACCAGCGTCGATCGCGCGTTCTCCGCCGTGGCGCCGATCGGCCTCAGCGGGCCGCCCCGGGGTATCCTCGCGCGGGTGTTCGACCTGACCGATTCCGTGCCCGACCTCGCCGTGGGCGTTGCCGGGACGACCGCGGCGGGGCAGGTGCGCGTCCTTCCGGGGCAGATGAGCGGCAGCACCGGTGTGCGCTACGGCTCGGGTGCGGCGCTTGCCGACGGCGGCGACCCCCTCAGCGGTCCCCGCGACATCGTCAGCGGCGACATCGACCGCGACGCCCGGGCGGACATCGTCGTGCTCGACACCGCTGGCGGCAACGATGTGGTCGTCTACCTGGGGCAGGACGACGGGGCGTTCGGCGCGCCGCTGATACCCGAGTCGTCGGGTCCCGGTGAGGCGCAGGCGATCGAAGTCGTCGACCTCGACGGCGACGGTCGCGACGACATTCTCGTCGCCAACGACGACGGACGGATCGTCTTCTTCCTCAGTTCCGATCCGCCAGCGACGCCGACGCCGGCGCCGACGTCGACTCCGACGCTGGTGTTGTCGCCGACGCCCACCCGCTCGTTCACGCCGACGATCACCATGACGCCGACCCGCACCCGACGGCCCACGGAAACGCTGACCCCGGTTCCCACATCGACGGCGCGCGGCGTGATCACGCTGTCCGGCGAAGGTTGCGCGCTAGAGGCCAGAGGACCGTCTTCGGCCGCATGGCCGCTCTTGTGGGCTTTCGGCGCACTATGGCTACGGAGGAGCTTGCGATGAATGCCCGATCCTGGCTGTTGGCGGCGAGCACCGTAGCGCTGGTGGTCGCGATCGCGCTGCCGAGTCCGCCGGAATCCAGCGCCGGGCCGACCACCTACGGATTCACGAACTGCTCGGTCGAGATCGATGGTCGTCCGGTTGCGCTTGCGACCGGCGACTTCGATCGTAACGGCAACGCCGACATCGCCGTCGCCGATGCCGAAAACGATCAAATCACCGTGTTGCTGACGGATCGTGAGCGGTTCGCGGGGGCCGACTGCGAGAATGCCGTGGCGTCGGAGAGTTTCGCGGTGGGCGAGGCGCCCAGCGGTGTGGCGGTGGGCAATCTCGACGCCGACACCAGCCTCGACTTGGCCGTGGCATCGCTCGACGGCGTCGACATCCTGAGCGGCGATGGCGACGGCGGATTCGACGCCGTCGACACGATCGAAACCGGCTTTACGCCCGCCTCGATCGCGATCGGCGACGTCGACGGCGATGGACGCCAGGACATCATCGTCGGCAGCGGGTTCGGCGACGCGATCACGGTCCTCTACGGCGAGACGTTTCTGCCCGAGGAGATTCTGATCCTGCCGGTCACCGGGCCCGTCACCTCGATCGTCGTGCTCGACCTCGACGACGACAGCTTCGACGACATCGCCGCCGCGACCTCGCTCGGCGAGATCTCGATCTTTCTGCAGGATCCCACCGAGACCGACCGCAGCCTGCGATTGGCCACGCCCTTCGCCTTCAACTCGATCGATGCGCCTGCAGCCATCGTCGCCAGCAGTCTCGGGATCGCCCGCGACGACCCGGAAGATCCCAACGACCCCAACGAGGCGATCGTATTCGACACGATCGCCGATCTCGCCATCGTCGGTGGGGGCGGCGACGGCGTTATGGCGTTTCATCGCGGCATCGCCGATGACCCTTTCGAGCCGTTCGATCCCAATCAGACGGCTTTCATCTCGGCCGTCGGCCCAAACCCGAGCGCGCTGGCCGTGGGCGAGTTCACCGGCGATGCCGACCTCGACCTGTTCGTCGCCAACCGCGGCGATGGGACTTTGCCTCTGTACGCCGGTGGCCGAACCGGTTCGATGACCCTCGTGCCCGGCATGTGTACGGTCGATCCGGACGTTTGCCGCGGCGGCGCGGGGGCGGGCGCGCTTGCCGTCGCCGACGTCGATGGGGATGGCCGCGACGATCTCGTCGTCGCCAATCGGGACGGCGCGTCGCTCACGTTCCTGCTGAGCAGTCAGCCGCTTCCGCTCACCCCGACCCCCTCGCGCACCCCGGTGGATACGGTGACCCCGACCCCGACGGCGACCCCGACCGATCCGCCGACCGAGACACCGATCCCCACGGTCACGAATACTCCGACCGTCACGGCGACGCCGATTTCCGACTGCTGTCGATCCCGACCCGACGAGACCAGCTGTTCCGTAGACGCCTGCTCCGCGTGCGTCTGCGATCCGGGCCAGGGCGGCGACCCGTTCTGTTGCGGGCTCGACGAGGGGGGTGCCGGAATCTGGGACCAGACGTGCGTCGACATCGCCCGGACCGTGTGCGCTGCCAGCTGCGGCTGCCCGGACTTCACGCCGACGCCGGCCGACACCAGCACCGCGACGTTGCCGCCGACCGAGACGCCGACGGCCACGCCGACGGCCACGGCATCGCCGACGGCGACGCCGACCGGACCGACGCCGCGCCCCACACGCACTTCGACGCCGACGCTGACGCCGACCGGAACGCTTCCGGCTACGCCGAGCCCGACGCAGACGCCGACCGAGACGCCGACACCGAGCATCACGCCGACGTTGACGCGGACGCCCACGCAAACGCTGACCCCCACGTCGAAATGCGTGGGCTCGATCGAGCCCTGCGTCGAGGGCGAATCGTGTGCGATCGTGCCGGCCGCCTCGGGCTCGCCGAAGGGGCTGCTGTGGGTCTTCCTCCCCGGCTGGGTCTGGTTCCTCGTGCGCCGCCTGCGCTAGAACGCGGCGATGGTCGGAGTAACAGCCTACAGCTTCTACGTACCGCGCCACCGCCTGGAACGATCTCTTATCGCCGCGGCGTGGGGCAAGCGCCAAACGGCGGGCGCCATCGCGGTCCCCAACTACGACGAGGACGCCCTGACGATGGCCGTCGAGGCTGCCAGTGGCTGTCTCGACGAGGATCGTTTCCCGGATGCGCTCTACTTCGCCTCGACGAGCGGACCGTACGTCGAGAAGCAGATCGCCAGCGCCGTCGCGACCGCGTGCGACCTGCCGCGGCAGACACAGACGGCCGATTTCGGCGGATCGGCTCGCGCCGGCGTCTCCGCCCTCGTAGCGGCGACGCACGCCGTTCGCTCCGGTGGCCGCCGCGACGTCGTGGTCGCCGCTTCCGATTGTCGCCTCGCCGAGCCGGATTCGGAGCTCGAAGGGCTGCTCGGTGGGGCTGCGGCCGCGGTGCGCATCGGCAGTGACGCAGTGATCGCCGAGATCGTCGATGCCGCCTTCGTTTCCGAGGAGTTCACGCACCTCTGGCGCACCGACGAGCAACGCTTCGTTCAGGGTTACGTGGGCAAATTCTCGAATACCTACGGGTATGTACGCGATGTCGCCGAAGCGGCACGCGACCTCCTCGAGCGCCACGGGATCCCCCCGGGCGAGTTGGCAAAGGTCGCTGCCTTCGCACCCGATGCGCGGGCGGGGGCCGACCTGTGCAAGGCTCTCGGCGTCGATGCGGCAAAGGTCTTGGTCGCGCCGATCGTCGCGGCAATCGGTTCTGCCGGCTGTGCCGATGCGCTGTTGGCGCTGGGTGCGGCCCTCGACGTGGTCGAGCCGGGCGACTGGATCCTCGTCGCCGGCTACGGTGAAGGGGCCGATGTGGTGTTGCTGAAGGCGACATCCGCTCTCCCGTCGAGGCGTGCGCTTTCGCCGTGGACGAACTGGGTCGCGGCCGGGTTGCCGCTGCCGAGCTACGAGAGGTATCTGCGACACCGCCGACTGGTCCCGGTGGATGCGACCGGCGAAGCCATCAACAACGTGCTGGCGCACAAAGAGCTCAAGCAGGACGTTCGCCTCTACGGGAGCCGCTGCGAAGCGTGCGGCGAGGTGCAGTACCCCGAGGCTCGCGTGTGCATCCGCTGCGGGGCGCGCGACCGCACGGTCGAGCACAAGCTCGGCAAGCGCGGCTCCATCTTCACGTTCACGATCGACCACCTGATCGCCAACGTCGAGCTGCCGTTGCCGATGGCGGTCGTCGATCTGGAAGGCGGCGGCCGTGTGTATGTTCAGGTGACCGATTTCGAGGAGGCCGAGGTCGAGATCGGTTCGCCGGTCGTGTTGACCTATCGCCGCCTTCACGAGGGCGGCGGCAACCACAACTACTATTGGAAGGCCCGCCCGGTGCGGACGGAGCAAGCAGGATGACGATCAAGGACCAAGTGGCGGTCGTCGGGGTCGGCTGCACCAAGTTCGGCGAGCTCTTCGACCGGAGTTACGAAGAGCTGATCTGCGATGCCGCGTTCGCGGCGTATTCGGACGCAGGCGTCGAGCCGGGAGACATCGACGCCGCCTACCTCGGCACGTACATGCCCGGGCCGAACGGCGGCAAGGCGGCCGTGTCGCTCGGTGACGCGCTGCGGCTCTACGACAAGCCGATCACTCGCGTCGAGAACTACTGTGCCACCGGCACGGATGCGTTCCGCAACGGGTGCCTGGCGATCGCCTCGGGGGCCGCCGACGTGGTTCTGGTGCTCGGGGCCGAAAAGCTGCGCGATCGTGGCGGCCGCGGCCTACCGCGCTTCGGCCATCCGCTGCTCGCCAAGGGCAACTCGGCGCCCGGTCTCTTCGCCCTGGCGGCGACGCGGTACATGCACACGTTCGGCGTCGGCCGCGACGTGCTCGCGAAGGTGGCGGTCAAGAATCACTACAACGGCGCTCGCAACGAAAAGGCGCACATGCGCATGGAAGTGACGGAGGACAAGGTTCTCTCGGCGCCGATGATCGCATCGCCGTTCGGCCTCTTCGACTGCTGTCCGACGACGGACGGGGCGGCGGCTGCGATTCTGTGCCGGGCCGACCTGGCCAGC
>CALJUJ010000560.1 GCA_937975525.1 uncultured bacterium | reverse complement strand
CCCCGGCCCACGGCGACGAACCAGGTGCCGGCGGGCAGCGCGGCGACGACGAGCCGCGCGTAGCGGCCCGCGCCCGCGCCGTCGTCGGCGGCGCGCACCGGCCCGCCGGTCGCGTCGAGCAGCGTCAGCACGGTGTCGCCGACGTCCGCGTCTGCGCCCGGTCCGGTCGCGAGCCAGACGTCCGCCGGCGAGGCCAGGCTCAGCGCGTACCAGTCCTCGTCGGTCGCCGACTGCAGCGTCCCGACCGCTTCGGCGCCGCACGGCAGCGCGGTCGCCGTCGCCGGGGAGTCGTTCGGTTCGGGGGCCTCGGGGACGCGCTGGCCGGCGACGTGGGCCAGGAGCACGAGCGACGCGGCGACGCGCAGCAGCACGGCGGTCCTAGTCACGGCGCTCCTGGTCACGGCGCGGCTTCGCCATCAACAGGCGCTGCTCGGGGTCGATCAGGAAGTCGGCGTCGTCGACGCGCAGCGCGCCGGCGCCGTCGGGCATCGCGACGCGGCGCTCCTCGCCGCGCAGCTGCACCGGCACCGGCAGGTGGAACGGCAGGTCGTCCGGGGTCTGCCAGCGCAGCCGCAGCTCGCCGTCCTCGACCCGGTAGGACAGCCGCGGCAGGCCCGCGCGCCGCACGTAGACCTCGAAGAACCAGCCGAGGTCCTGTTCGGCGATCTCGCTGCACAGCCGGACGAAGTCGTCGGTGTCGACGAACCGCACCTGGCTGCCGTCGGTGGCCCGCGCCGCGGCCTCGGTGGGATACGCGAAGCGACGCAGCGCCGTGAAGAAGCGCTCGTCGCCGAGCTGCCAGCGCAGCGTGTGCAGGACGAGGCTGCCCTTGTAGTAGATGTCGTTGCCGCCGCCGCCGCCGAAGTAGATCTGCTTCGAGTCGCGGCTCTCGCGCGGCGCGATCGGCGTGCGGTTCAGCGCGCGGTGCTTCCGGACCTCGATGTCGTAGGCCGCGCGGCCGAAGCGCACCTCGCGGTAGAGCGGCTGCATGTAGGTGCCGAAGCCCTCGTGCAGCCACATGTCCTTCCAGTCGCGGCAGGTGACCAGGTTGCCCCACCACTCGTGCGCGAGCTCGTGGTTGTGCAGCCAGTCCCACTGCTCGTCGCCGAAGCCGTTGCCGTAGGCGAGGATCGTCTGGTGCTCCATGCCGAGGTGCGGCGTCTCCGCGACGCCGTACTTCTCGCGGCGGAACGGGTACGGCCCGAGCAGCTGCTCGAACACGCGCACGTGGTCGAGGAACATCGGCAGGCAGCGCTTCGCCCGCGTGACGCTGCCGGGCAGCACGAAGGCCGACACCGGCATCTCGGTGCCGTCGACGCAGCGGAAGGTGTCGGTCAGCTCGACGTACGGCGCGATGTTGAGCGCGACGCTGTAGTTCGCGATCGGCAGCTCGGTGCGCCAGCGGTAGGTCGTGCGGCCGGCCTCGGTCTGGGCCCCCTGCAGCGTGCCGTTGCTCGCCACGACGAGGCCCTCCGGGACCGTGCACGACAGCTCGAAGCCGTCGGGCTTGTCCGAGGGGTGGTCCTTGCACGGCCACCACAGGTCTGCGCCCTCTCCCTGGCAGGTCGTCGCGATCCACGGCGCGCCGTCCTCGGTCTCGGCCCAGGTGAAGCCGCCGTCCCACGGCGGGTTGGCGGCGACCTTCGGCTGCCCGCCGTAGGCGACCTCGACGACGAACGCCGCGCCGGCGGCGAGGCGCGTCGGGAGGTCGACGAGGATGCGCCCGTCCTGGTGCGCGTGCTGCGCCGCGCGGCCGTCGAGGCGCACCGAGCGCACCGTCAGCAACGGGTCGAGGTCGAGCGCGATGCGGCTGGTGGGCGCGGTCGCGACGGCGCGCATCTCGAGCGCGCCCTCGATCGCCTTCGCGGACGGGTCGACCTCGATGCGGAGCGCGTAGTGGCGCACGTCGAAGCACGCCTGGTCGGGCTGCAGCGGGCCGCCCGAGACGTTGCGCGCGGCCCGACCGGGCGCCGCGGCGAGGCCGCAGCCGACGGCGAGCGCGAGCCGGACGAGGCGGAGCACGGGATCGGACCGGATCGACATCGCGGGCACTCTACGCGGTCGCGCGGTGCGGCGCGCGGCCGACCGGAGCGACGCGGGCGAAACGGGGCGCCGCGATGGAGTGCGTCAGCCGTCCGGGTCGGCGACCCGCAGCACCTTGGCGCCGACCGTCGCGCCCTTGCGCAGCGCGACGAGCGCGCGGTTGGCATGGCGGAGCGGCAGCGTCTCGACCGATGGCCGCAGCCCGATCTCCGCGGCGAGCCGCAGGCACTGCTCGATGTCGCGGCCCGTGACGTTCGCGACCGAGCGCAGCTCGCGCTCCATCCACAGGTGCTCGTGGTAGCGGAGCCGCAGGAGCTCGTCCTGGTCGTCCGCCTCCTTCCGGATCGCGTTGACGACCAGCCGGCCGCCCGGGGCGAGGTTCGCGAGCGCCTCGACGACGGGCTTCCACGCCGGTGTGGTGTCGATGATCGCTGCGAGCGGCGTCGGCGCGCGTTCCGCGGTGTCGCCGCTCCACGCCGCGCCGAGCTCGCGCGCGAGTTCGCGCTGGCCCGGATCGCGCGCGAACACCACCACCGGGCTGTTCGGAAAGCGGTGCCGCGCCATCTGCAGCACGAGATGGCCCGACGCGCCGAAGCCGGTCAGTCCGAGCGGCTCGCCGTCCGCGAGCTCCGCGCGCATCAGCGAGCGGTAGCCGACGGCGCCGGCGCACAGGAGCGGGGCCGCCTCGGCGTCGCCCAACGCGTCCGGGATCGGGAACGCGTAGCGCTCGGGCACCGTCAGGTATTCGGCGTAGCCGCCGTCGGCCATGTAGCCCGTGTAGGCGGAAGATTCGCAGAGGTTTTCCTGGCCGCGATCGCAGAAGTCGCAGTCCTGGCAGGTGTGGCGCAGCCAGGCGATGCCGATGCGGTCGCCTTCCTGGAGATCAGTGCATCCGGGACCGAGGGCTTCGACGGTGCCGACGACCTGGTGGCCGGGAACGATGGGCAGTTTGCGTTGGGGAAGATCGCCTTCGATGATGTGAAGGTCCGTGCGGCAGATGGCGCAGCAGTGGACCTTGCCGAGGACTTCGCCCGCCGCGGGCTCGGGGATGGGGATGTCTTCCAATTGGAGCGGGTCCGACTCGATATCGGCGATATTGTGGAGTACCATCGCTTTCATGGCGTTATTGTAGGTTGTACGCATAGCCGAAACTAATTACGAACGATGGGCTGTGCAACGTAGTTGGAGAAGTCTGGGACGATGGCTACTGTGTCCGATGCCGCGGGATTGACCGCGGCGCACCGTGAGTTTCTTTTTCCGAGCGTGAAGTCGCTCTATGCGCGGCCGCTGGTATTGTCGCATGCGTCGGGGACGTACGTGACCGACACGGACGAAAAGGCCTATCTCGATTTCTTTGGGGGTGTGCTGACGACTTCATTGGCCCATTGCCATCCCGTGGGCGTGCAGCGCGTTCAGGAGCAAGTCGCGCGGTTGGGGCCTACGTCGACTTTGTACAT
>CALJUJ010000559.1 GCA_937975525.1 uncultured bacterium | reverse complement strand
CCGAGGGCACTGATCACGCCGGTCGTCAGCGTATGGTCCAATCCGACGGGGTTGCCGATCGCGAGGACCTTTTGGCCGA
The DNA here is from genome assembly GCA_937975525.1 of uncultured bacterium. GTDB lineage: Bacteria > Desulfobacterota > Binatia > HRBIN30 > HRBIN30 > CALJUJ01. The sequence goes on along the minus strand of CALJUJ010000559.1, from coordinate 949 downwards.
CTTGCAGGTCCTCGGAGGCGCCGAGCGGCAGGGCATGGAGGATCTCGGCGGGTGCGTCGATCCGGAGCACCGCGAGGTCCTTCTCCTGGGCGACTCCGACGAGCTTGGCGTCCCAGGTGCTCTGGTCGGCGAGTGTGACCTGCGCGGCGTTGGCGCCGCGGATGACGTGGAAGTTCGTGACGATGTGCCCGCGTTCGTCCCAGACGAAGCCCGAGCCGGTGCCGCGCGGGATCTTGGTCAAGTTGAGGCGGAAAGGGTCGCGGCGCACCGACAGCGAAGTGATGAAGACGACGGCGGGCGCGGCGGCCCGGAACAGCGAAATCGTCGCCTGCTCGTCGCTCATCAGGGGGCCGCGCGGAGCGATCGTCCGCGGCGTGCTGCGCTCCGCCGCCGTCGCCGCGCCGACGAGGAGCACGGCGCCGGCCGTCAGCGCGGCGAATCGGCGCCAGGTTCGGGGTGAGGTCGGTTCGCTCATGCCGCCCATCGTAGCCGGTCGTTCTCGCTGCTGCGATCGCCGAGTCCGCGATTTCGTTACAATTTGTAGAATCCCCTTCGATCACGCGCGGCTCTCCGCTAGGCTCGTTCGCTTATGCGTACTTCTACGTGGAGGCGGTGGGGAGGTGGAGTCCTGCTGGGGGCTCTGGTCGTGGGGCCGATCGCGTTGGTCGCTGGCACGGTAGGTGCGGGCGGCAGCCGCCCATCGCCTGCCGATCTCGAGCGCCTGCATCAACTCGGCTACGAGCCCTGGGTCGAAGAGGCGAAGCCCCCGAGGCGGACCGGTGTGGTCGACGCGGCTCCGGGGCATGCCGGCGGATTCGTGCTGTTCGCCAACCGCGGCGCCTGCAGTGCGCAGCTCATCGATCGCGAAGGCACCGTCGTGCATTCGTGGTCTGGACCGGTGCGAGGTTTCTGGGCCGACACCGAATTGCTCCCCGACGGCACCCTGCTG
>CALJUJ010000558.1 GCA_937975525.1 uncultured bacterium | reverse complement strand
CGGTGGCTCCGTTCTTCCCGAGGCCGGGTGTCCTCGAGCGCGCCAGAGACTGTCTTGTGCGCTTCGATGGTAGGGTTGACACAGCCGTCAGGGCCGCAAGGGGGGCAGGCAGTGTCGGCGATGCTCTCAAGGGGCTCCGGGCTGGGCGCAGCTCTGGCGTCCAGGTTGTCGATTCCGCCGATGAACTGAATGGCTTGTTTGGCCGGCTGAGCTCCGGCGGAAAGACAGTCGAGGGCAGCACGTATCCAGGCCGGCTGGTCAAGCTGCCTGATGGTACGACCGTAGGCCTGCGGACAGGATCGAAGTCCGGTGGACCTACCATTGACATCAAGCTGCCGAACGGCACTCTGCAGAAGGTACACGTGCAGCAATGATGCTTCAGGCTTGCATCGAGGATCTCTTGCTTCGGGGCCTGGATGATTGGATCCAAGCTGCGGAGGTGGTATCAGTCTCGCGCACGACAGGAGGCGTACAGTCCGACGAAGCAAGTCGCGAACTGTCCCTTCGACTAATCCGGAAGCTTCTCGAGGGCGGCTTGGCAGAGCCAGGAATGGTCGACGAGCAAGAGGGCTTTCTCCCGTGGGACGTTCCGGTGGACGATGCGATGCAGCGGATCGAAGGTGACTGGCCTACGAGGCCGGCAGGTCCCGAGCTCGGCGAGGTTTGTTGGCTGAACCTTACCAAGAAAGGACATGCCCAAGCGCAGCGTCTTTGGTCGAGGAGAATCCGGAGAGAAGGTTGATTCGCTATCTCCAGCTGTGCGTCTATGCGGTTCTGCTCGTGCCGGGGTTCGCGTCGGGTAGCGCGGCCGCGGGCATCGAGCACGAGGCCGTGTCCACCGTCCAACTGCACCGGGGGTGCAAGCCGACGTACGATCAACTCGCGTCCGATTCCCTCCTTGCCGCAAAGGGGGCAAGTAGTCGGATTCTCGGAAACAGCGCCGAGCAACTGCAGAGGAAGTTCAAGCACGCGGGCGACTTCGGCGTGATCGGCAACTACAGCCGAGCCAACGCCGCGGAGTTCAGTCGAGCGCTAAACCAGCACATCAACAGCGACACTGTGAAGGCGATCAGCGGGACCTACCGAGGCAACCCAGTAACGCACTATCTCGATCCCGGAACAGGGTTGAACGTGATCGCAGACCCAGCGGGCAACTTCGTCTCCGGGTGGAGGCTCCACAGCGCGCAGCTGCAGAACGTTTTCAGTCGGGGGAGTCTATGACTGGCAAGAATCCCGTCCACATCACGCTCCGCCACGCTGAGGCCTTGGTTCTCTTCGACTGGCTCGCTCGCTTCAATAGTGATCGGGACGTCGCTTTCGAAGATCAGGCCGAGGAACGCGTGCTCTTTGATCTTGAGGCTTCGCTCGAGAAGGCAATCGCGGAGCTCGTTGCCGAGGGCTACCGGACGGCTGTCTTGAAGGCCCGTGATGAGGTTAGAGACAGTGCGTAGGCGTTGGCTTTTCCTCGCGATCCTGTGCGCCCTGGCGAGCCTGCTCGTCCCCGGGACCGCGTCGGCGAGCACGGCCGCGGGAGCTGAAACTCGCGTCTGGGCTTTCGACCTCGCAGATGGGGTCGGCGTCGGGGTCGAGCGCTCGCTAACTAGAGGTTTGTGCGACAAGCGGACCTACCTTTCTTCAGGCAGCATCCGCATGGCGCGCAGGATTCTCGCGGATGCCGTGCAATATCAAGACAGCCGAGGAGTGGGCTGCATATATGATCGGCGTGTCGCACACTCTCAAGGCTCGCTAGTCGGCAGTCGTTGTGCTTGTCGTGAAAACCCTCTTCTACGGCTTCGCAGCCTTCTCGTTTGCTATCTTTCTTTGGGTGGGCGTTGTCTGGCCGTTCTTCCGCACGCTTGTTCCGCCGATCGTTGAGGCCGTGAAGGAGCTGCGCAGGACTGGTCCGTTGACGTCGAGGCGGGCACACGAAGTCTGGGGCTGGTCGGGAATCGTAGTCAAAGCATGTAGCTTCATATCTATTGGCATTGCCGCAACCTCTGTCTCGGGAATATTACCATTAGAATTGGTGATCCTCGCCGCACTGTTAGCATTACTCGGATGTCGACTACATGTACTTCGCACGATGAGGATGCGAGACAGTCTTCGTAAGGGCGGATTCGGGCCTGCTTCCCTGATGTGACCCTCGTCCTGTCCGGAAAACCGGTCGAGCCAGTTCGAGGGAGGATCAGCCACTTCCAGGCGACCGAGACCGAATTGATCGCTGGCGTTTCCGCCGACCGCGCAGACCGCTGACCCGAATCGACCTCGTATTCGACGACATCGACGACGCGGCGCGCCGTCAGGCCGAGTAGCGGTAGCTGCGCAGCAGCCCGCCGAGGCGTTCGTCGACGACCACCTCGCCGCCGTCCTTCGGTGCGTCGGCGCCCCGCCCGTTGAGCACCGTGTTTCCGAGGCCCTGGTGCGGCCGCTCGCAGTGGTAGTGCGCGACGAACTCCTGCAGCGCCCGCTGCAGATGCCCGGACCCGAGCAGGATCAGCCGCTCCAGGCACTCGCGCTTGACGGTCTTCACCCACCTTTCGGCGAATGCGTTCATGTTTGGAGCCTGGTAGGCGGTGGTTAGCAACGTGACGCCACGCCGTCCGGCTCGACCTCGGTCACGCAGACGGCCCGGATCAGCTGCAGGATGCGCGACTCTTCCGGCGCGCCTTGGCCGAGCAGGTCGAGGTCGCGGGTGGTTCGGTGCCGCAGGCCGGTCCAGGCGACGAAGAGCGTCGCGCCCTTCAGCATCAAGTCGAACCTCCGGCCGGGGTCTGGTCGGGGTCGCCGGTGCCCGTCCTATCCAGATAATCGGTCGAGCCGGTTCGAGGCCGAATCAACCACGCCGGAGCCGCTCGTGAATGAATCGACTGCGTCGGTTTCGGCCGAGCACGCAGACCGGTGGCCGTGATCGACCTCGGCAACGGTGGCGAAGGGCGTCGCCGTCAGGCCGAGTAGCGATAGCTGCGCAGCAGCCCGCCGAGTCGCTCGTCGACGACCACCTCGCCAGCCTTTGGGCTCTCGACGGCGCTCCCGGTGAGCACGCGGTTCCCGAGACCCTGATGCGGGCGTTCGAGGTGGTAGTGCGCGACGAACTCCTGCAGCGCCCGCTGCAGGTGCCCCGGCCCGAACAGGATCAGCCGCTCCAGGCACTCGCGCTTCACCGTCTGCACCCACCGCTCGGCGAATGCGTTCATGTCGGGCGCCTGGTAGGCGGTGGTCAGCAGGGTGACCCCGGCGTCGGCGAGCACGCGCCGGGACCGCGCCGTGAACTTGCTGTCGCGGTCGAGGATCAGCGACTGCCTGTCGAGCAGGAACCCGTCGACCGGATCGGTGAGGTTGCGCGCGACCTGAACCATGAACGCTTCGTTCGGGTTCGGCGTGACGCCGACGATCTCGACGGCACGGCTCGCGTGGTGCAGCGCGAACAGCACGTAGTGCGTGAGCAGCCCGCGCGCCGTCCACACCTCGGCGGTGAAGAAGTCCATCGCAGCGATCCCGCCGGCGTGCGCCTTCAGGAACGTCGCCCAGCTCGTCGGCCGCCCCGGGCTCGGCGGCACGCCGGCGCCCTTCAACGTGTTGGCGATCGTCGTGCGCGCGACTCGGTGGCCGAGCTTCTTCATCTCGCCCTGGATGCGCAGGTAGCCCCAGCGCGGGTTGTCCTTCGCGAGCCGCAGCACGAGCTCGCGGATGACCCGCATGATCCCGGGCCGGCCGACGCGCCGGCGCACGAACGTGTGCTTCGCCGCGATCAAGCGCCTGTGCCAGCGGAGCAGCGTGTCCGGCGTGACGATGGTCGCGACCTTGGCGAGCACGCGGCGGCCGACGGTCTTGGCCCTGGCTGCCAGCCGGCGGCGCTGGCCGTCGTCGAGCCGGGGCACCCTGCCACCGAGCTGCTCGCGCAGCACGCGGTTCTCCTCGACGAGGTAGGCGATGACGTCGGCCTGGTGCCGGTTCACCCAGCCGGCGAAGGTGGCGAGCAGGAAGCGCAGCGGGAACCAGTCGGACACGCGCGCTTGATCGAAGCGGGTGACGAAGCGGATCGGGCGCCGGCACGGCTGGCTCGACGACCAACCTTGATGCTCGTTCCTAGAGGTTCTCCGTCCCCTCGTTGAGGATGTCGAGGTAGCCGTCGTAGGCGAAGACGCGATTGCGCTGCTTTCCGGTCACCTCCCGCGCGATCTGCAGGTCCATGAGGACACGCATCCCGGCAGCTGCGGCGGGGAAGGACAGCCCGGTGCTGTTCGCGACGTCCTGCAATCGATGGACGGGTCGGGCCTTCAGCGCGTCGTGCACGCGCAGGGCCGAGCTGGCCTTCCGGCCCGCTTGTTGGATCCGGCCGCGGTGTTCGGCGAACAGCGACATCAGGCGGCCGGCGGTGTCGACGGCGCCCGTCGCCGTCCGTTCGACGCCTTCGAGGAAGAACTCGACCCACGCCTCCCAATCTCCGACCTGCCGCACGCGGTCGAGCAGGCCGTAGTAGCGATCGCGGTTCTGCTTGAGGTAGAGGCTCAGGTAGAGGAGGGGATCGCGCAGCTGACCCTGGTGGCAGAGCAAGAGCGTGATGAGCAGGCGACCGACGCGCCCGTTGCCGTCCAGGAACGGATGGATCGACTCGAACTGCACGTGCGCCATCGCCGCGCGTATGAGGATCGGCAGTCCGTTGCCGTCCGCGTGCAGGAACGACTCGAGGTCCCGCATGCACTCCGGGACCGCGTCCGGCGGGGGCGGGACGAAGTGCGCGGTGCCGGGCCGCGCGCCGCCGATCCAGTTCTGCGTGCGTCGGAACTCACCGGGCAGCTTGTCGCTGCCGCGGCCGCGTTCGAGCAGCTTCGCGTGGATCTCCCGCAGGAGGCGGTTGCTGAGCGGGAAGCCGCCGCGCAGCCGAGCCAGGCCGTGGTCGAGGGCCGCTACGTAGTTGGACACCTCCACGACGTCGTCGAGCGGCGCGCCGGCGGCCTGGTCGAGCTCGAACAGCAAGAGCTCGGACAGCGAGGACTGCGTGCCCTCGATCTGCGACGACAGCAGGGCCTCCTTCCGCACGTAGGTGTAGAGGAAGAGGTGGGTGTCGGGCAGGGCAGCCGAGACGCCGTCGAGCCGACCGACGGCGAGGTTGGCCCGCTCGAGCTGCTGCAGGATGGTGGCGCCGAGGTCCAGAGGCGGGGTCGGCGGGAGGGGGTTCGGCACGAAGGCCCGGACGGTCTCGCCGCCGTGGGTGCTCGTCCGGTGCGTTCCGGTCGGTCCTCGGTCCATGGTGGTGCTGTTCAGCGGACGTGAACAGCGGCTGCCGCAATTAAGACTTGCGCCCGAACTCTAAAGGAAGGGGGTCGGCGGGGAAGGATGGATGCTG
>CALJUJ010000557.1 GCA_937975525.1 uncultured bacterium | reverse complement strand
TGCCCGATGGAGCTGTCGACCTACTTCCGCATCAACGCGGCGAACACCGGCCAGTTCGAGCGCACGCTCATCATCGCCGACGAGGGTAGCTACGTGAGCTACTTGGAGGGTTGCACCGCGCCGATGCGCGACGAGAACCAGCTGCACGCGGCGGTCGTCGAGCTCGTGGCGCTCGACGACGCGCAGATCAAGTATTCGACGGTGCAGAACTGGTATCCCGGGGACCGCGACGGCCGCGGCGGCATCTACAACTTCGTGACCAAGCGCGGCAACTGCGCGGGAGTCAATTCGAAGATCTCCTGGACGCAGGTCGAGACCGGCTCGGCCGTCACCTGGAAGTACCCGAGCTGCATCCTCAAGGGCGACAATTCGGTGGGCGAGTTCTACTCGGTGGCTCTGACCAACCATCGCCAGCAGGCCGATACCGGTACGAAGATGATCCACGTCGGCAAGAACACCCGCAGCACGATCCTGTCGAAGGGGATTTCCGCCGGCCGCGGCCAGAACAACTACCGCGGCTTGGTGAAGATCATGAAGGGGGCCGAGAACGCCCGCAACTTCACGCAGTGCGATTCGATGCTGATCGGCGATACTTGTGGCGCCCACACCTTCCCCTACATGGAAGTCCGCAACAGCTCGGCGCAGGTGGAGCACGAGGCCACCACTTCGAAGATCAGCGACGACCAGCTGTTCTACTGTCAACAGCGGGGCATTTCGGCCGAGGACGCGGTGTCGATGATCGTCAGCGGCTTCTGCAAGGAGGTCTTCCGCGAGCTTCCCATGGAGTTCGCCGTCGAGGCGCAGAAGCTTCTTGGAGTCAGCCTGGAGGGCAGCGTCGGCTGACGCGCGCCGCGGAGGAACGCTCATGTCTCGAGAAGTCCTGCTTTGCGTCGAAGGCCTGCATGCGCGTGTCGGCGACACGCCGATCCTCAAGGGCCTCGACCTGACCATCCGCAGCGGCGAGGTGCATGCGATCATGGGCCCCAACGGGTCCGGAAAGAGCACGTTGTCGCACGTGCTCTGCGGCCGCGACGGTTACGAAGTCACCGCTGGCAAGGTAACCTATCGAGGTCGGGACTTGTTGTCCTTGTCTCCCGAAGAGCGCGCGTGCGAAGGGGTCTTCCTGGCTTTTCAGTATCCCGTCGAGATCCCGGGCGTGGGCAACAGCTATTTCCTGCGGTCGGCTCTGAACGCGCAGCGCAAGCATCGCGGAGAGGAGCCGGTCGACGCAATCGATTTCCTCAAGCTCGTACGCGAGAAGATGAAGTCCGTCGACATGGACGAGGTCTTCCTGAAGCGCGCCGTCAACGAGGGGTTCTCGGGCGGCGAGAAGAAGCGCAACGAGATCCTGCAGATGGCCGTGCTCGAGCCGACGCTGGCGATCCTCGATGAGACAGACTCCGGCTTGGACATCGACGCTCTACGCGTCGTCGCGGCCGGCGTGAACGCGCTGCGACGCGAGGATCGCGCCGTGCTGGCGGTGACCCACTACCAGCGACTGCTCGACTACCTCGTGCCCGATCACGTGCACGTTCTGATCGACGGACGCATCGCGCGCAGCGGTGACAAGGAGCTCGCACGCGCGCTCGAGCAGAGAGGCTACGCGGACTTCGAAGCTGCCGCAGCGGGGTGAGATCGAATGATCGACAACGACCAGACCACGCTGCAGGGGCATTTGCCGTCGCCTTCGGAGCCCGTGCCCGCGTGGGCACGAGCCCCGCGAGAGACTGGACGAGCAGCGTTTCTTCGCCGCGGCTTCCCCACGACTCGCGACGAGGAGTGGA
>CALJUJ010000556.1 GCA_937975525.1 uncultured bacterium | reverse complement strand
CGCCGCGCCCGACCGCCGTCGCTCGGCGCGACGGCCTGGTTCGGCCTCACGGCCGGACTCGCCGTCGGCGCCAAGCTGACCAATCTCGTGCTCTTGCCCGCGGGGCTGGTGCTGGTCGCCGTCCGCCGCAAGTCGCTCGTGCATGTCGTCGTCTTCGGCCTCGTCGCCGCGCTCGCCACGGTCGGTTTGCATCCGCTGCTCGTCACCCACACGCGGCCGACGCTCGGGGCGACGTTCAAGGCGTTCGGCTCGACACCGTTTGCGATGGAGGGACTGGGCGAGGTCGCGATCCCCGAGACACCGGCCGCTGCGGCCGACCGCGGCACGGCCGGCGCCGCGCGCGACGTGGTGCCGTTCGAGCCGGTCGAGGTCGAGGACACGCCGAAGCTGCGCTACCTCGCCTATCTCCTGGTCGGCAAGCTGACGCTGCCCTTTCTCGCCGTCCTCGGCCTCGGCGTCGCTCTCGGGCTCGGCGCCGCCTGGCGCGATCGTCGCTTGGATCCGGCCTTCTGGGGTGCGCTCGCCTTCGTCACGGCTCCGTGCGTCGTGCTGATCTGGAAGTACAAGCAGAGCGCCGGCTACTACCTGCCGCTCCTGATCCCCGCGGTGACCCTGGCGGCGCTGGCGCTCGACCGTAGGCTGCGGTCGCCGAAGCCCTGGCGGCGCACGGTGGTCGCGGCCGGCTGGTTGGCGATCGTCGGTTACCAGCTCTGGCTCGACGTCGGTCTGGCGCCGGACTACCTGCAGGCGGGCCGCCGTCTCGGCATCGAGGCGCAAGGCAAGATGGCCGGGCCGGCCACCAACCACTGCCAGGGTACGCCGGTGCTGATCGACCGTCTCAACCAGCTCCGCGCCCGCGGCGAAGCATTCGACGTCGCCCGGGTCTTCGACGCCTGCATGAAGGTGATGCTGCACGACGAAGCGCACGGGCCGGCGCAGCGACAGGGATATCGCTTCGGCCGCTACTCTCCGGGGATGCGGCCCGCCGGCGAGCACGTCTTCGTGGTTCACGACGTCCTGTTCGTGAACGCCTACGGAACTCCGGAGCATGCGCACAAGCTGCGTCAGCTCGCTGCCGCGAAACGCGGTTGCGTGCTGCTCAATGGCGACACTCCGAACGACCGGTTCAAGATCTATCGATGCCCCGGGCGGACGTAGATGCGAGGCGATGCTGAGTCGCCATCCCGGCACGATGCGCGCGGGCGCGGGATTGAATCCGTGCCCGCGGTGCGCAACGCTCCGAGATCGGCGGGGAACGGGCGACGGCGCGACCGCGAAGGGTTGCGCCGATCAAGGAGTTGGGATGGGTGTCATGGCAACGGGCGCGGCGGCGTGAGGCGATGCGCTTGTCCGTGATCGTCCCGGTCTACAACGGGGCCGACTTCCTGCGCTCGAGCCTGCCGGCGCTGCGGGCGTCGACGTATCCCGATTTCGAGATGATCGTCGTCGACGACGGCTCCACCGACGCGAGCGCCGCCGTCGCGCGTGACGCGGGGGCGACGCTGCTGACGATGCCGCAGCGGGGCGGGCCGGCGCGCGCACGCAATCACGCGGCGCGGACGGCCGGCGGCGACGTACTGGTCTTCATCGACGCCGACGTGTGCGTGCATCCCGACACGCTCGAACGCATCGCGGCGCACCTCGACGCGAACCCGGAGGCCGTTGCCGTGATGGGCTCGTACGACGATCGCCCGGCCGATCCCGGGTTCGTTTCGCAGTACAAGAACCTGTTCCACCACTTCATCCACCAGCACAGCCGCAGCAACGCATGGACGTTCTGGGCCGGCTGCGGAGCGGTGCGGCGCGAGGTCTTCCTCGCCGCCGGCGGCTTCTCGGAGAGCTACGACCGCCCGTGCATCGAAGACATCGAGCTCGGCGCGCGTCTCGCCGCGACCGGCGCCCGCATCGACCTCGAGCCGACGATCCAGGCGACACACCTCAAGCGCTGGACCCTCCGCGGTCTCGTGCGCACCGATCTCTGGGACCGTGCGGTGCCCTGGCTCACACTGATGCTGCGTACCGGCACGATGCCGCCCGACTTGAACGTCACCCACGCGCACCGCGCCAGCGTGGTCTTGGTCGTCGTCGCGCTCGTCCTCGCGTCGGCCGTCGCCGCCGCGGCCGCCCTGGACGCGGGCGTCGGCTTGCCGGCGGCGGGCCTGGCCGTCACCTGCGTTGCGTTGCTGGTCCTCAATTTCGATCTCTACCGCTTCTTCGCGCGCAAGCGCGGCGTCACGTTCGCCCTGCGCGCCATCCCCCTGCACTGGTTCTACTACCTGTACTGCGCCGCCGGCGTCGCCATCGCCGTCGGCGCCGATCTCGGTCGGCGGGCGGGATTCGGCGCCGCCGATCGCCAAGGGACAGGATGAGTGCCGCTCCGG
>CALJUJ010000555.1 GCA_937975525.1 uncultured bacterium | reverse complement strand
ATCTGCTCGGCGATGCGGCGCAGCTTCTCCTCGCCCTCGGGGTAGGACATGATGACGCCGTGGATGTACCTGGCAATCAAGAGCCCCAAGCCGCCGAACAATACCGCAAGTAGTCCGCTTGTACCCATGTTCGCTTCGTCTCCTTCCGTCTGGGAGCCGGCGCCCCCGGTCGCGGTCACGCTCGAGCCTGACGGCCGCGCTCCCACTGGATTCGCTGTTCGTCGATGGCCTGTCTCTTCGGAGTCACTCGCCGCCGCAGGCTGCGGCGGCAGAACCCGCCAGAGCCCTGGACGCGGCTCCATGACGCGCCGACCCCGAACAAATGTTAGCGTCGCTATATCGCAAAACGAGCGGGCAAAGACAACCAAGGCCCGCGGCGGTGGCGCGTCAGCGCCGCTCCGCGAGGCGTGCCTGCAGGAGTTGGGAAACGGCCGCAGGCAGAAGGCCGGAGACGTCGCCGCCGAGGCGGGCTACCTCCTTGACGAGACGCGACGAGGTGTAGAAGTGCGCCTCGCTCGCAGCCATGAACATCGTCTCGATGTGCCGCTTGAGGTGGCGATTCATCATCGCCATCTGAAACTCGTACTCGAAATCCGACACGGCGCGCAGCCCGCGGATGCTGACGTGCGCATCGACTCGATCACAATAGTCCACGAGCAAACCGGTGAAGCTGTCCGCCCGCGCGCGTCCGCCCGTGTCCCCCAGTGTCTCACGAATCATGTCGACACGCTCGTCCGGGGTGAACAGCGTATTGCTCTTCTTGGGATCGCTGGTCGTGTAGGCGACCGCGACGATCACCTCGTCGAAGACGTTGAGCGCCCGATGGACGATGTCGAGGTGGCCGTTGGTGATCGGGTCGAACGACCCCGCATAGACGGCCCGCGTACCGAGATCTTTCGCTTTCTTGCTTCGCGTCATCCTGCGCAACCGTCGCCGAGTTCGTAGACGGCGACGAGGGTCTTTCCATAGCGTCTCGCCGAGATCAAACCGATCCGGCCCGTGCCCGGATCGGGCTCCCAGCCGACCTCGGCCTCGACGACCAGCCAGGCCCCCGGACCGAGCAGCGGCGAGCGACCCAGGACGGCCAGAATTCGCCGGCCCTCCTCGCTCGCGTACGGCGGATCGATCAGCACACCGTCGAAGTGCAGCTCCTCGCGTTCGAGCTGCTCGACGGCGCGTGCCGCGGGAAGCGTCAGGACCCGTGCCTCCATCCGACACGCGGCGAGATTCTCGCGCAGGACCCGAACCGCCGCGGCGCTGCTGTCGACGAAGACGACCTCGGCCGCCCCCCGGCTCGCGGCCTCGATGCCGAGCGCGCCACTGCCGGCGTAGAGATCCAACACCCGCGCGCCGACCAGCGTGAAGCGGCTGTCGATCATGCTGAACATCGCTTCCTTGACGCGATCGGCGGTCGGCCGCACCTCGCGCCCAGCCACCGTTCGCAGCCGACGCCCGCGGTGGCATCCGGCGATCACCCGCATGCTTCCTGCCTCATGGTCACGCCCCGGACGCCCCCCGTTGTCGATCTGGCGGGTCGCACGCTATGAACTTCGAGCCGCCGGCGGGCGTCGTGCGGCAACGGAAACGGCAATCGACTGGGAGGAAGCTCATGGGTTGGAAGACGATGATCCTCGGCGCTGCGGCTACGGCGCTGCTCGCCGGCTGCGATACGGGGCAAAAGCTCGACGAGCTCGACGAGGGGCAGCGTGAAATCCGCGCCAAGCTCGTGAGCCTGGAACGCAAGCTCGACGCGCTCGGGGCGCGCCCACCAGCACCGTCCGCACCGGCCCCGCAGGCCGATCCCAGCACGCCCGTCGAGATCCCGATCGGCGAGTCGCCGGTGCGCGGCCCCGGGGATGCCGCGATCACCCTGGTCGAGTTTGCCGATTTCCAATGCCCGTTTTGCGCGCGCAACGTGCCCCTCGTCGAACAAGTCCTGAAGGCCTACCCCGAACAAGTCCGTTTCGTCTACAAGGAATTCCCCTTGACGAGCATCCATGCCCACGCCTTGGCCGCATCGAGGGCCGCCGTCGCCGCCCAGCTGCAGGACAAGTACTGGGAGATGCACGACAAGCTGTTCGAGAACTACCAGAACCTCGCTCCCGATGCGCTCGAGCGCTACGCGACCGAGGTCGGCCTGGACGTCGAGCGCTGGAAGGCGGACATGGAGTCGCCCCAGGTCGACAAACGCGTTCAGGACGACCTACGCCTCGGACGCTCCATCGGCGTGCGCGGCACACCGACGATGTTCGTCGACGGCCTGCGGGTCACCAACCGTAGCTTCGAGGGAATCAAAGAGATGATCGACGCCGCGCTGGCGGCCGAGGATTGAGGATTCGCGCCGACGCGAACGTGGCCCGGCTTGAGCCGGGGTTTGCGGCCAGCGCGCGTTTCCACGAGCGCGGACACCGGTTGCGGCAC
>CALJUJ010000554.1 GCA_937975525.1 uncultured bacterium | reverse complement strand
GGCCGTCGCCGTGTACGGTGATCGGCCGGCCGCGCAGGGCCTGGCGCACGAACGTCGGCAGCACCATGCCGTAGCGGTCGCTCTGTCGGGGGCCGACGGTATTGAAAAGCCGGGCGACGACGACCGGCAGCCCGCGCTCGCGGGCGTAAGCGAGGGCGAGGTACTCGTCGATCGCCTTGCTGCAGCCATACGACCAGCGGCCGATCTGCGTGTTGCCGAAGACGAGGTCGTCCGCTTCGCGAAACGGCACGTCGCTTCTCTTGCCGTAGACTTCCGACGACGACGCGAGCAGGAGCGGCGTGCGCGCGGCGACGGCGGCCTCGAGCACCGCGGCGGTGCCGAGCACGTTGGTTTCGATCGTGCGGGTGGGGCTCTCGACGACGAGCCGCACGCCGACGGCCGCGGCGAGGTGGAAGATCCCGTCGCACCGGTCGACGAGGGAGGCCAGCAGGCCGCGCTCGAAGATCGAGCCGCGCGTCAGCTCGAAGCGGGGCTCGGTGCGAAGATGGGCGACGTTGTCTTCGCTGCCCGTCGACAGGTCGTCCAGCGCGAGGACCCGGTGGCCAGCGCCGAGCAGGCGATCGGCGAGGTGGCTGCCGATGAAGCCGGCGCCGCCGGTCACCAAGAAGGTCGCCATGGCGGGGATCCGTAGCGAATCGAGCTGCGCGGCGCCAATGGCGCTGCGGCGACGCAATCGAGCTGCGCGAGAAAGCGCTTGACTTCCGTACTCAAGTAGTGGGAAATTTTCCCGCAATGGGAAATTCATCCACGAATGGCGCGGCGCCGACCGCGCCCCAGCTGCGGAGGTCCACATGAAACCCATCGTCACGCTCGCCCTCGTCGTCCTCGCCAGCGCCGCGGCAGCCCAGCCACCGCCACCGCCGCCGCCGGAGCCCCTCGAACCCCCCGTCGCGCCCGCCGGCAACCCGGTCACCGAGGCCAAGGTCCACCTCGGCAAGGCCCTGTTCTGGGACGAGCAACTGTCCTCCACCGGTACCGTCGCCTGCGGCACCTGCCACATCCCCGCACAAGGAGGAGACGATCCCCGCTCGATCTTCGGTGACCCCGCCGCGCAGCACCCGGGCGCCGACGGCCTCTTCGGCCCCGACGACGACGTCGGCGGGTCGCCCGGCGTGCCCGCCAGCCTCGCCGACGGCGCGTACGTCGCCGACCCGACGTTCGGCCTCGAGATTCAGGTCACCGGGCGCCGTGCCCGGCCGATGATCGACGCCGCCTTCTCGTCCTCGCTCTTCTGGGACGGGCGCGCCGGCGACGCGCTCGTCGATCCGCTCACCGGCGTTACCGTGCTCGCCGCGGGCGCCGCGCTGGAGACCCAGGTGCTCGGCCCGCCCTTGTCCAGCGTCGAGATGGGACACATCGGTCGTGATTGGGGCGACGTCGTTGCCCGCGTGACCGCGTCGGCGCCGCTCGTCCTGTCTCCGTGGCGACCCGCCGAGCTCGCGGAGTGGATCGGCGAGCGCAGCTACCCCGAGTTGTTCGCGGCCGCCTTCGGAAGCGCCGACGTCACGCCTGTTCGCATCGCACTCGCGATCGCGACCTACGAACGCACGCTCTTCTCCGATGCGACCCCGTTCGACACCGAGCTCGCGGGTACGCCGGCCCTCACGGCGCAGGAGCGACGCGGACACGACGTCTTCCGCGCCAGTCGCTGCGACCTCTGCCACACCGGCGGCCTGCTCAGCGATGATCGCTTTCACTTCCTCGGCGTGCGCCCCGCCGGCGAGGACGTCGGCCGTTTCGCGGAAACCGGGGATCCGGCGGACCTCGGAGCGATGCGCACGCCGTCGCTGCGCAACGTCGCGCTACGGCCGCCGTACATGCACAACGGCGCCTTCGCGACGCTCGCCGAGGTCGTCGACTTCTACGACCGCGGCGGGGATTTCCCGGGGCCCAACACGCGGATCCGCCCGCTCGGTCTGACGCCGCAGGAGAAAGCCGACTTGCTGGCTTTCCTCGGTCGGCCCCTGACCGATCCGCGCGTCGTCGCCGAGCAGGCGCCTTTCGATCGACCCATCCTGTACACCGAATCGGACCGTGTCCCCGAGATACTCGACGCCGGCTCGGCGGGGAGTGGCGGCTTCACGCCGACGATGATCGCCCTGGAGGCCGCCTTGATCGGCAACCCGAGCTTCACGGTTGCGGTCGTCGGAGCTCGTGGCGGCGCCGAGGCCGTCTTCGTCCTCGACCGGCGACCGCTCCCCGCCGACGCGTTGCCCGAGCGCAAGTCGGTGTTGGCCTACGCCGTCACGACCCTGTCGGGCACCGGGCCCGGTGCCGGCGTCGGGTCCGTTAGCGTCGCCTTGCCGAGCGATCCCCGGCACCTCGACACCGATCTGTTCGGTCGTTGGTACGTCGACGACGGCGCTGCGCCCGGTGGCCTGGCGTCGTCGCCGGCCTTCCGCGCACCGTTGTTCGGCCCGCCTTGCCGCGCAGGCGAGAGCCTCGTCGACGGCCGCTGCACACGGCGCGGCCACCTCATCGGCTACAAGGCGCGCGCCGCGCGCTTCGACCTCGACGGTCGCCCGATCCGGGATCGCAACGAGCTGCCGCAGCCATGGATGGTCCGCATCGACGACCTCGGGATCGACGACGCAGTCGGTGACGACCCCGCGGACTTCGTGATGGGCCGTGTGGAGGGTTTCCTGCGCCCGGCGACGAGCGGTACGGCGGAGCCGGACGGAGCGGCGGGGCACTTGGTTCGCTTCCGGATGAAGGCCTCCCGCGCGCGTGGCGACGACGGGAACGCGACACCTCGCCATCCGCCGGCGCGGGTTTGGGACCTCGACAACGAGCTCGGCTCGATCTCGGTGACGACCCGGCGCGTGCGTGCGCTGCTCGTCGAAGCCGCGGTGCACGATGCGGACGCGCCAGCTGCCCCTAGCCCGGCCACCGCCTACGTCTGCCACCAGGCGCGCGTCGAGCGGGAGCCACGCGATCAGACTCCGGAGGGGCGCTTGCGGCGCGACCTGCAGCAACTCTCGCGTGATACCGGAAGTGGGTGTCTCGAGGACGGGACCTGTGTCCGCGATCTGCGCCGGGTCGTCGAGCTGTGCAACCCGGTGGCGATCGAGTCGATCGCGGCCGGCGGCGTCGCCGCCGTCTCCGTCGGCGAGTCGACGCTTGCAGGGGCCGCAGGGCCGAGCCTGTTGTGTTACCAGGCGCGTCGCGCGCAGGTGGTGCGTGACGTCGAGTTGAGCACGGCACTGGCGCGCCGAGTGGGTGAGCGCTGGCAGCCGCCGCAGCACGCCCCGGCGGCGCACACCGTCGCCGGCGGCGACCCGATCCACCTCA
>CALJUJ010000553.1 GCA_937975525.1 uncultured bacterium | reverse complement strand
CCGGCGGCGTCGCCCGCGTTCTGCTGCGCGAACCGGAAGTTCGCCATGTTCGCGGCGTTCGGGCCGCCGACCTGCGCCGGCGAGCAGACGCACTCGAGCGTGGCGACCTGGACTCCGTGCGAGATGTCGACCGTGCTGATCGGCTGGATCGAGCAACCCTCTCGGATGTTCGGACCGTCGCATCCGTCCGGCGGCCAGGCGACGCAACCCATGCCCGGTCCCGGCGCGAAGCCCGGGTGGTCGAGCCAGAAGCGCTTCCGGCCCGCCACGACGAAGTGCGAGTTGTAGCAACCCGCGAAGCCCTCGCCGGCGTTCTCGGCGCCGGGATTCGCGATCTTGGTCTCCTGGGTGCCGTCGTTCGAGTTCGTCGTCGTGCTCGACTGGTTGCTCGGCACACCGGTCGTCGGCCCCTTCGGTGCCGAGCCACCAGCGCCGTCGTTGTGGCTGCCGTGATCCCCTGTCTGCCCGCGCTGCGGCCCCGATCCCTGCTCGCCACAGCACTCATGGGTCGGCGTGCAGAACGCCTCGTTGTTCTGGGCCGCGCCGGCGATCGGCATGCCCAGCCCGACGAGAACACACAGCAGAACGCGCGAGGGTCGCGATCCCCGAAGGCGACGATCGATCATCGTGAGGCTTGGAAGTGGCTCGTGGGCCTCGGCCCGAAGTGGTCTCCTGTCCGCCTCGCCTCCTAGCGAGCCGACACGACCACGGCAACGTTGCGCCAACGAAATCCCGTGACAGTACCAGTGACAGTACGGTCGGGGCCGCTCGGGGCCGATGCGGGCCGCTCGGGGCCGCTCGACGCCCCAACAGCGGCGACCTCCGAATCGGCGAACGTCGCGCGAACTCGGCGTTCCAGGCCGGTCCTGGCCGCTGCTGGCCGCTCCAGGCCGGACCGCGACGAATCACCCGACAATGTAGGCCCTGCAGGACTCGAACCTGCAACCAAGCGGGTATGAGCCGCCGGCTCTGACCAATTGAGCTAAGGGCCTGTGCCGCGACAGGTATAGCAGCCCGGGTCCACGAGCGCCTCAGCGCTTGCCCTTCGCCGGCAGATCGACGACGGCCTCGGTCTCGCCCGGACGCCGCAGCATCTTCTCGATCTCGCTGAGGTGGTCCTCCTCGAGCCGGATCATCTCGCGCGCGTATTCCTCGATGCGCACGTCGCGGTTCTCGACCAGCTCCAGCAGCTCGCGGTACTTGCCGACGCCGGTGCGCTCGTGCTGGATCGACTCGCGCAGGATGTCGTCGATGTCGTGCCTCTGGGTCTCGAGCAGCGGGCCGATGCGCAGCGACGGGTGGCCGCCGAGGCTGGTGACGTATTCACCCGCCTGGATCGCGTGCTGCAGCGACTCGGTGGCCTCGTCGCGGAACCACTTGGTGATCGGGATGCGCGCGTGGCCGAAGACCATCAGCGAGTAGTGGGTGTAACGCACGACGCCGGCGAGCTCGATCTCCAGGATCTCGTTCAGCACGGCGACGACCTTCTCCTTGTCGTAGCTCACATTCACTCCGTCGGAAAAGCCCCCAGCGTAGCGCGTCGCGCGCGCGGTAGCATGCCCGTCGCGTATGGCGACGCTCGACACCGCCTCCCTCGTGCCCCGCATGCAGGCCGTGCAGGCCGAGCTGCGCGCGGCGTTGCGCGCGCACATGGCGGCGCAGGCGACCGAAGTGCTCGCGCGCGCCGAACGCGACGGCGACGGCGACACGATCTTCGGCCTCGACGTCGCGGTCGAGGACCTCCTGCTGCGGCACTGCGAGGCCTGGGGGGAGGAGCAGCACTTCGTGCTCGTCGGCGAGGGCTTCGATCCCGGCGGCGTCGAGTTCGGAGCGCCGGGCCGCGGCGGGCCGCCGTTCCGGCTGCTGGTCGACCCGATCGACGGCACGCGCGGGCTGATGTTCGACAAGCGGCCGGCGTGGTGCCTGATGGGGGCCGCCCCGGACCGCGGGGCCGAGACGCGGCTGTCGCACGTCGAGGTCGCGGTCATGACCGAGCTGCCGACCACGCGGCACGCGTACGCCGACGTGCTGTGGGCGGTGCGGGGCGAACGCACGCGCGGCGAACGGCACGAGCTCGCGACCGGCGCCGTGCGGCCGCTGCCGGTCGTGCCGAGCCGGGCGACGACGCTGCGGCACGGCTTCGCGACGGTGGCGAACTTCTTCCCCGGCGGCAAGGCGCTGCTCGCCGAGCTCGACGAGGCGATCGCGACGCGCGCGCTCGGCGGCTGGAACCCGGACAAGGCCGAGGTCTACGGCGACCAGTACATCTGCAGCGGCGGACAGCTCGCCGAGGTCGCGCTCGGCCGCGACCGCTTCGTGCTCT
>CALJUJ010000552.1 GCA_937975525.1 uncultured bacterium | reverse complement strand
TCCACCATCGAGCCGGGACACGAGGGCGAGACGAGCCGACGTTGACTCCGAATCCAATCCCGGTTGTATGTCGCGGATGCGGCCGCGCACCCCATCGCTGTTCGTCGTGATCGTCTGTTCGGCTCTTGCCGCTGCCGGCTGTTCTTCCGGTTGTGGCGACGAGCCGCCGCCGATCGCACCACCCGCCGCCGACCCGTTCTCCGCAAGGTCGAGCGACGGCTTTGGCGCGCGAGCCGCACCGGGATCTGCAAGCGTCGTCCGCCGACTCGACGGTGACTCGCTGCGCCGGCGCGGCTCCGACCGACCGAACATCGTCGTCTACCTCGATGCCGAGCCCGATGCGGGCGGCGCGCCCCTGGAGGTACGCTTCACGGCGGAGCTCGACGAGGAGCAACCCGATGCGGAGCTCGAGTGGGACTTCGGCGACGGCACCGTGGAGTACGGTCTGCTCGAGCGCACGCACCGCTACGAGAAGCACGGGGAATACGAGGCACGCCTCACGGTGATCGTCGACTCCGAACGGGAAACGGAAACCGTCGACATCGACGTCGAGGAGGTCGCCTTCGACGTTTCGATGGACGCCGACCCCGACAGCGGCCCCGTACCGCTGCGCGTCGCCTTCGCAGCCGAAGTCATCGACGACATCGACGGACCGTTCACCTACCACTGGGAGTTCGGTGACGGGGCGACGGCGACGGCGCCCACGGCGACCCACATCTATCGAACGCCCGGCGACTACATCGCCAAGGTGGTCGTCGAGTCGACCAACGGCCAACGAGGCGTCGAAGAATTCGAGATCAACGCGGAGCCCGCCGACTAGCCCGGCCATCGAGGCTCGCACACGCACGAGGAATGAGAGAAGCGATGATCGACGGACGACGCAAAACCGACGCGCGGGCAGCGTCCCTCGCGCTGCTGACCCTGCTGGCCGCTTCCGGCTGCAGCCCACGCAGCACGCTCGACGCAGAGGCACTCGCGGCGATGACTCCGTTGCCGATGAGCTACTTCGTCGCCGACGTATTCTCCGACCGCGCCACGCTGTGGGCGCGCTGTGGCAGCGGCGACGAGATCGTCGTCGATCTCGCACCGGGCGACGGAGAGGCCTTGCGCGCTCCGGTCGACCGCGACCGCGACCGCACCGCCCGCTTGGAGCTCCGCGACCTGCAGCCCGGACAGCGCTACCGGTACTCGATCTGGTGTGCTGGGGGCCAGATTGCGGCACCCTCCGTCGGCACGTTTCGGACGCCGCCGGCCCCGGACGAGCACGCCCCCGTGCGGTTTGCCTGGTTCGGCGACGTCGGTGGCCAGAACGTGTGTCGCGACGCCGATCGCGGCTACCTACCGTTCCAGCAGGTCTTGTCGACGCTCCCCGATTTTTCGATTGCGCTCGGCGACATGATCTACGTCGACGACGCGTGCCTGGCCCGCGGCCGCTACGGCAACGATCAAGTGGTGGGACCGCCTGCTCCGGCCAGCACGCTCGACGAGTACCGTGCGCACTGGCGCTACGGACGTGCCGACCGCTATCTGCAGCGGGCGCTCGCCGGTAGCGGGACTTATCCGGTTTGGGACGACCACGAAATTCGCAACGACGCCGGGCCGGCGCACGACCATCCGCCGTATCGGCCGTGGGTCGATCTGATCCCGACGGCCCGGCGCGCCTTTCTCGAGTACAATCCCATCGCCGCCGACGATCCGTCGGCGCCGCTCTACCGAAGCGTTCGCTGGGGGCGTCACCTCGAGATGTTCCTGCTCGACACGCGCAGCCATCGCGACGGCAACGGCGAGTACGATCATCCCGGCAAGACGCTGCTGGGCGCCGAGCAGAAGCGCTGGCTGCTCGACGGCCTGCAGGCCTCGGACGCGACATGGAAGATCGTCGTCTCGAGCGTACCGATTTCGGTGCCCACGGGCTCCGACGCGATCGGCCGCGACGGCTGGGCGAGCGGCGACAGCGATCTCGGCTTCGAGACCGAGTTGCGGGAGATCCTGCAGACGATGCAGCGCCTCACGAAGCGCCAGATCGTCTGGATCACGACCGACGCACACTTCGGCACGGTGATGCGCTACACGCCGTTCCCCAGAGACCCCGACTTCGTGATCCATGAGGTCGTGACCGGCCCGCTCCAGGCCGGCGTCTTCCCGCGCTCCGAGCGCGACCCCACCTTCCACCCCGAAACGCTCTACCAGCACGGACCTGCGGACGGGGAGGCGATCGACTCGCTGCCCCAGGCGATGCGCTGGTTCAATTTCGGATGGATCGAGATCGACGCCGCCGGGAGCCTCGTCGCCGAGATCGTGACCGGCACCGGTGAGCGCGCGTATCGTCTCGAGCTGCGGCCCTGAGCGCGGGGTGGGGCGCACCCGCAATCGTCACGTTGCTGTAAGAGTGCGGTAAAATCGTTTTGCTAACGTTCGCGGCATGAGCACGCGGATGACGGCGCACCTTCCGATTTCCTCGTTTCGTGGCGACGCGAGTTGGGGCATCGCCGATCTGTGCGAAATGCCCCTGCCGGGAGGCAGCTCTTTTCAAGCCCGCCCGTTCCACGGCACCAAGGCTCTGCTGTTCGCCGTCCTCGACGATGGCGTGCGCAGCTACTTCAGCGAGCACCCGCGCCTGCAACGAGAGGCGGCCCATTGGATCGACGATCCGCGCCCGCGCGGGCCCTTCGCGTTCGTTTCGATCTGCGACGTCTTCGGCCTCGACGCCGGGGCGGTGCGCAAGTCGCTGCGCCAGCTACGCGACGAGGCGCAACGGCCGAGCGGTCAGGTCCGGCCACGCGGGCCGCGGAGCCGGAGAATCGGCTGATCTCAGATGAACGGCCGGCGG
>CALJUJ010000551.1 GCA_937975525.1 uncultured bacterium | reverse complement strand
GTAGTCGCGGCGGCGGGTTCCGTCGTGATTCCGGTCCCGACTCCGACGCCCGACCCGACCCCGGCGCCTCCGTGCACCGGGGATTGCGATGGCGACGGGGCCGTGCTCGGCAACGAGATCACTCGGGCCGTGAGGATCATGGTCGGAGACGTGGAGCTTCCGGAATGCCTGCCCGCGGATGCGGATGGGGACGGGCAGGTGTTCGTCACCGACGTGACGCAGTCCGTGATCAACATGGGGCTCGGGTGCCCCGAATGACGTGGGGTGAGGTGGCGCCGATGACGACATCGAACATGGCAGATCGTACCGGTAGCGGGAGTTGCGAGTCCGGATCGAGGAACGCAGCGGTAGCCACGTTTAGCAAGGGCATGGCGAGATGGATGGCCAGCGCCGCGTGGTGCGTGGCGGTGGCGGCAGTCGTTCTCTTCGGTGGGGCCAGTGCCGAGGCGATCGTGACGCTGCGGGTGATGTCGAGCGACGCCGAGATCGGGGGCCCGCTGCCTCTCGTCTTGAGCGTCAGTCGCGAACCGGGCGACGGCTCGACGGCGTCGTCGCAACTCGACCTGATCTACCGCACGGAGCAACTCGACCTCGCCGGTACCTGTGCCGACGGTGGAGCGCCGTGCGCAACCAGCGGCGACTGCGGTGGCGGCGCGTGCGAGCTCCTGTGCGAGAAGGACGCTCGTTTGCAGGATCAGGACTTCAACGCGACGTTTCCCGAGTTCCAAAACGTCGACCCGGGCGAGCGCCGTGTGCGGCTGAGGTTGCTGGCGCCGATCCAGGTCGAGCTACCGCTGCCGACGTTTGCCGACGGCATCCTCGCCATGTGCATGTTTCAGGTTGACGCGCAGGCGCCGATCGGTCCGATCACGATGCGCGCCGAACGGGTCGAGGTGGGCGACGAGGAGAGCAGCGTCGTGCCGGCGCAGGTGGTCTTCGATCTCGGGGAGATAGTCACCGAGTTGCCTACGGCGACACCCACTCCGTCGTCGACCGCCACTCCCACGGAGCAGCCGACCGCGACGCCGACGGCCGCCGTGAGTGCTACACCGACGCCGACGACGGTGGCGACGAACACGCCGACCAACGGCGTACCGACGGCGACACCGACGACGCCTCCCGCGACGGTGCAGCCGACGGCAACGCCAATCCCGACCAACACCGTGCGGCCGCCGACGCCGACGAGCACGATGGAGCCGACGACGCCACCTGCGACTGCGACGGCGACCTTCGTGCCGCCGATGACGCCAACGGCGACACAGCCGATCGCGACGCCGACGAGCCCAAGCCCGAGCGCGAAGCGTCAGGACGACGACGGGTGCGCGATCGTGCCGAGTGCCGGCGGCGTACGTGGAGCCGGTCTGTGGTGGCTCGTGCTGCCGGCCATCGCGTTCGGCATCCGTCGGCGCTGGTCGAGGGCTTGAGCGCAGCAGCGCGGAACGATACGGACATTCGATGATGGGACGGAGCGGCGTAGTGCGCGTCGGCCACTGCTTGCGATGACGAACCAGACGGAGACGGTGGCGCAAGCGGCGCGGCTCCGAAAGCTCTTTGCGGATTGTCGCGGCAGGGTGGGCATCATCGGCCTCGGCTACGTCGGGTTGCCGCTGAGCGCGACCTTTGCCGAAGGCGGCTTCGCCGTCGTCGGCTTCGATGTCGATGATGCGAAAGTGCAAGCGCTGCTGCGCGGCGAAAGCTACATCCGCCACATTCCCGCCGAGCGAATGCGTTCCTTGCTCCGCACCGAGCTGACGGACGAGGGGCGCAGCTTCGTTCCGAGCACCGACTTCGATCTACTCGCGCG
>CALJUJ010000550.1 GCA_937975525.1 uncultured bacterium | reverse complement strand
TCGATTCTATCTAGGCCGTCTGCCAGCTTCTCCGCGACCGCGAGGTATGGGTTGGCTTCGGCGCCCTGCATGCGTCACTCTACCCGCAGCGACGGTCCGGCGCCGACGATGCGAAACCCGGCGGTCCGGTTGTCGTACGACCAGGCGATCCCGGTCGGCGCGAAGGAGCCGGCGACGAAGCGCTTGTAGGAATTCACCGTGGGCGCGAACAACAACGTCGAGGCGCGGGCGTGCGCGATGAGCCCCCCGAGCCACCAGCGAAACGAGTCCGGCAGGTGATCGATCTCGGCGCCGGTCGGCGGTGCCGCCGCGAACAGCGGACGATCTCCCGACGCGGACCACAGGCTCGAGTGCAGGTGCATGGAGCTACCGGCGTAGCGCTCGTCGAGCTTCGCCATGAACGTGACCGACAAGCCCTGCAACAGGGCGATCTCCTTCGCCGCCTGCTTGTAGATCACGTGGCGGTCGGCCATCTCCAGGGCTTCGGCGTAGCGGAGGTTGATCTCCGTCTGGCCGGGTCCCCATTCACCCTTCGAGAACTCGACCTCGACTCCCGAGGCGTCCATGTGGCGGCGGATGGCGCCGACCAGCGGCTCCGACTTGAGTCCCTGGAGCGTGTGGTAGTCCTCGATGTACCAGCCGAAAGGCTCGAGGTCTTCGAAGCGCTTGTCGTGGGCCGACTCGTACGTTTCCTTGAGGATGAAGAACTCGAGCTCGGAGCCCATCTTGGCGACGAAACCGAGCTCGCGGGCGCGATCGATCTGCCGCTTGAGGACGCTGCGCGGCGCCACCGCGACCGGGGCGCCCGATTCGGCGTTGTTGACGTCGCAGAGAACGATCGCCGACCGCTCGAGCCAGGTCGCTCTCCTCAGGGTCGCGACGTCGGGTACGCAATGCACGTCGCCGTAGCCGTCGGCCCAGGACGCGAACGCGTATCCCGGCACCGGGTCCATCTCCATGTCGCAAGCGAGGAGGTAGTCGCAGGCGTGCATTCCGTGGCCGAGCACCTCGTTGCAGAAGTACGATCCGGTGATGCGCTTGCCGACCAAGCGCCCGTAGAGGTCGGGGAAGACGGTCACCACGGTCTCGATCTCGCCGATCTCGACCAGGGCGCGCAGCTGCTCGACGTCGAGCTTGCCTCGGGACTCCGCTTTGCTCATGGCGCCCCCATACCACGCGCTCGACATGGCTGCGAAGGTCGGGAACGAAAGCGCCGCCCGATCGGTTCATGGTAATGGGAACAACGTGATGGTACGCCGAATGGGTGTCGGCCGACGACGACAGGGACAAGCGAGCCGCGTTCGAGGCGACGGCTCTGCCTCACCTCGACCAGCTGCAACGCACGGCCGGGTACTTGTGCCGCGATCCGAGCCAAGCTGCCGACCTGGTGCAGGACACGGTCGTTCGAGCGTATCGTTTCTGGCATCAGTTCGAGGCGGGCACCAACTGCCGTTCCTGGCTGCTGACGATCCTGCACAACACCTTCCGCAACCACTACCGGGCCGAGAAGCGGCACCCGGGAGGTGTCGAGTTCGACGAAGCGACGCACGGCCCTACCGAGCCCGCTCGCGTGCATGCGGCCGATCCTGCGACGCTGGTCGGCGAGCGCGGCTTCGACGACGAGGTCGAGGCAGCACTGCAAGGACTGCCGCCCGACTTCCTCGAGGTCGTGGTGCTGGTCGATCTGCACGATCTCACCTACGAGGAGGCCGCGGAGGTCATCGGCCGCCCGGTCGGCACGGTGCGCTCGCGCCTTTCGCGCGGGCGCCAGCAGCTCGCCGAGAAACTGGAGATCTACGCGGAGCAGCGTGGCCTGAGAAAGTGAATCCCCGAGCATGACGTGCGAAGAATACAGAACCGCAGTGGTGGCGGCCGACGTCGACGGAGCGCTCGACGAGCAGGAGCAGCGCGCCGCCGACGCGCACGTCACGAGCTGCGCCGGCTGCGCCGCTGCGCGCGAGCGCCAGGCCGACGCCCGCGCCCTGCTCCGTCGCCTGCCCACGCCGCCGGTATCCATCGAATTGCGCCAGCGCATCGACGCGGCACTCGACGCTGTCGATGCACCGCCTTCGTCGCGGAGCTCCGGCAAGGTCGTGCCGCTCGTGCGCCGGCGGACGTTTCTGCTCGTCGGAGCATTTGCCGCGGCGCTCGCCGTGATGCTGCTGCCCTACGGGCGTTGGACCCAGCCGGACCTGCTCGGCCTGGACCTGCAGGGAGACGTCGAGGCGCGGCGCTTC
>CALJUJ010000549.1 GCA_937975525.1 uncultured bacterium | reverse complement strand
CAGGACAACGAGATCTCCTGGTTGGATTGGTCGCTCGACGAACGGCGGGCGCGGCTGCTCGGCTTCGCGCGCGACCTCGCCGAAGTCCTGCGCTCCGTCGCGTCGTTGCGACGCCGGCGGTTCTTCAGCGGCGAGGAGCCGAGCCCGGGCTGCGGCAAGGACGTCACCTGGTTGCGGCGCGACGGTGGCGAAATGACGGAGGCCGACTGGGGTGACCCGGCCAACCACGTCCTCGGCATGCTGATGAACGGCGGCGAGCCTTTCGAACGAGACGGGTTGGGTCGGCCGATGGCGCACGATACTCTATTGCTGCTGCTCAATGGCGGCGCGCGCTCGCGGCATTTTTCTCTGCCCCGCCGGCGCGTCATGGGCGTGTGGCAAGAGCTCGTGAATACCGTCCGTACGAGTCGACGCGTGGTGCGCACGCCGGCGATCAACCTGGTCGCCCACTCGCTCATGTTGTTGCGTTTCGTCGAAGCGAAGCGAGTCGAAGAGGAATCGGAGAACCTATGAGTGGCGAGAAGATGGAATCGAACACCCCCGACTTGACGATGCCGGCCAACGATCTCGATCGGCTGCAGCGAGGATCGCACGCGAGCCCACACGACGTTCTCGGGGCCCATGGAGCCGCCGGAGGCTCGGTGGTGCGCGCCTTCCATCCCGACGCGACGGCGGTCGACTGCCTCGTGGGGGGCGAGGAGCGACCGATGAGCGCGCTGGGGGGAGGCGTGTTCGCCGTGTTCGTTCCGGACGCGTCTCCGCCGTTCTCGTACCGGCTGCGCTTTCATTTCGCCGACGGTGGAACCTGGGAGCGCGGCGATCCGTACCGCCACCTGCCCACGTTGGGCGAGCTGGACGGCTACTTGTTCAACGAGGGCACGCACCGTCACCTGTGGCGATGTCTCGGCGCTCATGAGCGCGAGATCGACGGCGAGCGTGGCGTCGCGTTCGCCGTCTGGGCTCCCAACGCCCGCCGTGTCAGCGTCGTCGGCGACTTCTGCGGCTGGGACGGACGCCTGCTGCCGATGCGCTCACTCGGTGCTACGGGGATCTACGAGCTCTTCGTCCCCGATGTCGGTCCCGGCACGTACTACAAGTTCGAGATGCTCACCGCGGAAGGGTCGCTGCGCCTCAAAGCCGATCCGCTGGCGTTTGCGACCGAGATGCCGCCGGGAACGGCTTCTCGCGTCGTCGCGGCGAGCGACTACGAATGGCAGGACGGCGACTGGATGGCCCAGCGGCCCCGGCGGGACTGGCACCGCGAGCCCATGCGGATCTACGAGGTGCACGTCGGCTCGTGGCGGCGTGTGCCGGAAGACCGCAATCGCTCGCTCAGCTATCGCGAGCTGGCGGCGCAGCTGGTGCCCTATGTGAAGGAGCTCGGGTTCACCCACATCGAGCTGCTGCCGATCGCCGAGCATCCCTTCGACGGATCGTGGGGCTATCAAGTCACCGGGTACTTCGCCCCGACGGCACGTTTCGGCACACCGGACGACTTCCGCTTCTTCGTCGACGCCTGTCATCGTGCGGGCATCGGCGTCATCGTCGATTGGGTGCCCGCGCACTTTCCGAAGGACGACTTCGCCCTGCGGCGCTTCGACGGAACGGCCCTGTACGAGCACGACGACCCGCGACAGGGCGAACATCCGGACTGGGGAACGCTGATCTTCAACTACGGGCGCGCCGAGGTTCGCAACTTCTTGGTGTCGAACGCGCTGTTCTGGCTCGACGAGTACCACATCGACGGCCTGCGGGTGGATGCGGTCGCATCGATGCTCTACCTCGACTACAGCCGCGAGCACGGCGAGTGGATCCCCAATCGCCATGGCGGCCGCGAGAACCTCGAGGCCGTCGAGTTCTTGCGCGCCGTCAACGATGCGGTTCGCAGCGACTACCCCGGCTGCTTCACCGTGGCCGAGGAGTCGACGGCATGGCCGGGGGTCACGACGCCCGTGCATGACGGCGGCCTGGGCTTCACCTTCAAGTGGAACATGGGCTGGATGCACGACACGTTGGGCTACTTCGCCTACGATCCCATACATCGCCGCTATCACCAGGATCAGCTGACCTTCGCGATGCTGTACGAGCACAGCGAGCGCTTCATCATGCCGCTGTCGCACGACGAGGTGGTCCACGGGAAGGGATCGCTCGTCGCCAAGATGCCCGGCGACGATTGGCAGAAGTTCGCCAACCTGCGGGCGCTGTTCGCCTACCAGGCGCTGCGTCCCGGGAAGACCCTGCTGTTCATGGGGAGCGAGCTCGGGGCCTACCGAGAGTGGGACCACGACACCAGTCTCGACTGGCACCTCCTCGAGGAGCCGAGTCGGCAGGGACTGCAGCGGCTGCTGGGAGACCTGGGCCGACTCTACGCGGAAACGCCGTGCTTGTTCGCGACCGATCCCGACCCCTCGGGCTTCGTGTGGATCGACTGTAACGATCGTGAGAACTCGGTGCTCGCCTTCGAGCGGCGCCGCGGTGACGACCACGTCGTCGTGGTGATGAACCTGACCCCGGTGCCGCGGGAGGACTATCGGGTCGGAGCCCCGTCGCCTGGGGGCTACATCGAACGGTTCTCGTCGGATGCTGCGGTGTACGGTGGCAGCGACTTCTCGACGCGCGCGCGGGTCGATACCGAGAGTGTTCCTTTCCACGGACGCGAGCAGTCGTTTCGACTGCGCCTCCCCCCGCTATCGGTCGTCGTGTTGTCTCCCGAGCAACGACGTGGCTGATCGCCCCCACTTGCGGGCCCTGGCCGACGCGCTCGGCGTCGTCGACGGCTATCGCCGGGGCGACGGCGCCTGGTGTGCGACGACGGACGAGACACGGGTCGCATTGCTCGCCGCGATGCGCGTCGACGCCTCCAGCGAACGGTCCGCCGCGGCGGCGCGGAGGGATTTCGAACGGATTCGAGCGCAGTCCCTCATCGACCCGGTGCGCGTCGTCCGCCGCGGCGACGCCAATGAAAACGTTTTGCCCTTCCGTTCGGGAGACGGGGGGCCCGTGCGATGGGCGGTCGAGATCGTCAGTGACACCGGCGTGCGGCTTCAGCGGGAGGGCCGCTCACGGGCACGGGCCAGGCTGCCGGCGGATGTGGACGACGGCTACCATCGCGTGCTGCTCGAGATCGAAGCGCAAGACGGACATACACGGCGCGCGGAGCAGATGCTCGTTCGCGCTCCGCAGTCGTGCGTCGGTGTTGCGGAATGCGTACGGGGTGGTCGCGGCTTCGGCGTACTCGCCAATTTGTACAGCGTTCGCAACGGGCGATCGGATTTCGGCGACCTTCGCGCGCTGCGCGCGTTGGTTCGCTGGGCCGGCTCGGCAGGCGCCGATTTCGTAGGCGTTAACCCGCTCAGCGCGATCCGTGCGGGAGGCTACGAGGTCAGCCCTTACAGCCCGACGACCCGCCTCTTTCGCAGCGAGCTCTATCTCGACCTCGCGGCCGTGCCCGAGTGGGGCGACTGCGAGGCGGCGCGCCAAGTCGCCGCAGTGGTGCAGGCGAGCGATGGGATCGACTACGAGAAGGTCCGTGATCGCAAGCTGGCCGCATTGCGCCATCTCTACCGGACCTTCGCCGCCGCGCATGGTGCAGGCGGAACCGGCCGCGGGAAAGCCTTTACGGAGTACCGGCAGAAGCTCGGCAGCTGGCTCGAAGGGTTCGCTACCTTTCGCGCGCTCGACGAGCACTTCGGAACGGCGCGCGGTGGAACGCATGGCTGGCGCGAATGGCCGCAGGGCTACCGGCGTGCCGACAGCCGAGCCACGCGCCGGTTCGCACGCGACCATGCGGACGAGATCGCCTTCCACGGCTGGATTCAGTTCGAGATCGATCGCCAGCTCGGTCGCGTCGCCGAGCTCGCACGTCGTTCGGGGCTCGCACTCGGGGTCTACCAGGACCTTCCCATCGGCTCGGTGCCCTCGGGCTGCGAAGAATGGCTGTTGGGTGAACAGTTCTGCGACGGGGCGACCATCGGCGCGCCGCCCGACGCGTTCTTCGCCGGTGGTCAGGACTGGGGTCTCGCACCGCTGGATCCGCATGCGCTACGGCGCAACGGCTTCGCCTACTGGATTGCTCTGCTCCGTGCGGCGTTCGCGCACGCCGGTGCGCTCCGCATCGACCACATCATGGGCCTCGCTCGGCAGTACTGGGTACCGCGCGGTCGGAGCGCTCGCGACGGCGCCTACGTGCGCATGCCGGCCGACGAGTTGTCCGGGATCCTCGCGCGCGAGAGTCGGCGCGCCGGGGCCGTGGTGATAAAATGGGTTGTCCCACGGATTGCCGATCGGACCGGCTTTGTACTTGTATCCGCCGCGATCGCCTTCGCGATAGCCAAACGGCATGGACCCGGCTTCGTTCCTCGCGGCCCTCTATCTCGTG
>CALJUJ010000548.1 GCA_937975525.1 uncultured bacterium | reverse complement strand
CCCGCTGCGCTCGGCCACGTCGTCGATCGTGCGGGTCGACGACTCGGTTTCCTCGCGGGGACCGAGGGCGCCACCTAGAGCGCGCAGCGTGCGCGCCTCGGACGCGGACAGCGGCTCGTCGGGAGCGACGATGCCGCGAATCACGGTCAGCGGCAGGAAACGCTCTTCCTGGAGACGCTTGATCAGGAGAATGCGGTCGACGAACGACTCGTCGTACCAGGCGACGTTGCGCGCCGGCCGGTCGGGCTCGGGCAGGAGTCCCTCGCGGATGTAGAAGCGGATGGCTTCGCGGCCAACGCCGGTGGCGCGCTCGAGGTCCTTCATCTTGAGGCGGCGCGGCGCACCTTCGGCAGGGCGACGGCGGGCGTCGCCCGGGGCTGAACGGCCTGGCATGGTCCGCGCAAGCTAGGGCAGGCCGCCGGCTCAGGCAAGCCGGCGGCCTGCTGGGAGCGGGAGGATGGTGCGCGCTCGACGCAGGGGCATCGGTGCCGAGCCCGGCGGCGCGGCTAGGACACGGCTGCGATGCGGTGGATTTCGTCCCGTCGCGCCGGGTCGAGCTCCTCACCGATCTCCTCGTCGCGCCGCCCGAGCTCGTCGAGATCCGCGTCGGCGTAGCCGAGGATGCCCATGTCGGCGTAGGCGCGCTGGATGCGCGGCCCGAAGAGGCCAATGTCCTTCATGGTCGGGACGATGCGGGTGAAGAGGTTGCTGCGGAAGGCTTGCATCAGCTCGGAGCGCCGCACGTGCTCGACGCACTCGTCGACGGGCAACCCGAGCGACTCCCAAAGCTGCTCGCCGAGGAAGCGGTCGCGCAGGAGGTAGCAGGCTTCGACGGCGAACTCTTCGCGCTCGTCGCGCTCGGCGTCGCTGAGCTCGGGGTAGTAGTCGCGCAGGGCGAGCCGGCCGAAGGCGACGTGGCGAGCTTCGTCCTGCATGACGAACGCCGTGACCGAGCGCGCCAACGGGTTCTGCGCGAGGTCGCGCAGGAGGCCGAACGCGGCGAGTGCGACGCCTTCGATGAGGACTTGCATGCCGAGGTAGGTCATGTCCCAGCGGGAGTCGGAGAGGACGTCGTCGAGCAGGGATTGGAGGTGGGGATTGACGGGGTAGAGGAGTTGGTACTTCTCGTGCAGCAGCCGGGCATAGGCCTCGACGTGTCGGGCTTCGTCGATGACCTGGGTCGAAGCGTAGAACTTGGCGTCCATGGTGGGCACCTGTTGGACGATCTTCGCAGTGCACACGAGAGCTCCCTGCTCGCCGTGGAGGAACTGCGAGATCTGCCAAGCCTGGAAGTGGCGGCGCAGGTGCGATCGTTCGGTGCGCGACATGCGGTCCCACAGGGGCGAGCCGAACAACGGCATGGCCTCGTCGGGGAGGAGGGCGGGGTTCTCGGGGTCGAGGTCCTGCGACCAATCGATGCGCTCGGAGCTGTTCCACTGCAGGCGCTTACCCTTTTCGTAGAGGTTGAGGAGCTTGCTGCGGCCGTCGTTGTACTCCCACGGGAATGCGGCGGTGTAGGACTGGGCGACGTCCCAGGTGCGGCTGCCGGGCTCGGTGGCGTAGAGATCGAAGCTGGTCATGGGGGCATCCTCCTCCGCGGCGGCGGCGCCGCCTGTTGCGTAGTGCGTACGCGTACTACGCACTTTAAGCGGCGCTGTCAAGGCCGGGGAATGCCCGCCGCAGCCCGACCGCGCCGCGGCGGCCTCAGCCGCGGTGGTGGTAGAGCTCGTTCAGGTATTCGACCAGCAGCCGCTCGCGCAGCGCCACGGGGAGCGCGTTGAGGATCTCGTTGATCTCTGCCATGCGCTCGGGCAGCGCCGTCCCCTGGATGCCCGCCATCCCCAGCATCTCGCCGAAGGTCTCCGCGCTCAGCGTGTCCGGGTCGATCGACCCGAACGACTCCTGCACCGCCGCCCCCAATTCGCCCGACTTCATCGTCTTGGCCTTGGCCACGCACTTCTCGAGGTCCGCCAGCATCGGGTCGACCCAGCGCACGCTCGCCGGGTTGATCGACAGGTGGATGTTCTCCTTCGAGTTGCCGTACGCGAGCTGGGGCTGCACGTACCAGCCGAGCTGCTTCATCTCGTCGACGATGTGGAAGACGCTCACCGTGTCCGAAGTGAACGCGACCAGGTTCATGTCGGGGCGCCCCAGCAAGCGCAGGTCGTCCATCGCGTCGACCGCATCGGCAATCCGTGCCGTCGCGTCGAGTACCTGCCGCGCGATCTGCAAGTAGCCCTCGTCGCCGAAGAAATGCAGCACGGCCCACGCCGCGGCCAGGGGGCCGGCCGACTTGGTGCTCTGCACAGTCGGATTGATCACGGTGTACCCGGTCCAGTTCGAGCAAGCGTAGATCTGGTACTTGCGGAGCTCCTTGCTGCGGTACAACACCACCGACGCCCCTTTCGCGGCGAACGCGTACTTGTGGAAATCCATCGACATCGACGTCACCCCCGGTACGGAGAAGTCGAAGTCCGGGATGTCGCGGCCGAGGCGTTTGAAGTAGGGCAACAAGAAGCCACCCATGCAGCCGTCGACGTGCAACAGCACGCCGCGCTCCGCCGCCACCTCGCCGAGCTCGCGGATCGGGTCGACGACCCCGTGGGCGTACGAGATCGCCGAGCCCACCATCAGCACCGTGTTCGGCGTGATCGCAGCGCGCATGGCGGCGGGATCCGCGCGGAACGTGTCGGGGTCGACCGGCACGATCACCGTCTTCAGACAGAGGTAGTGCGCCGCCTTCTGGAAGGCGGCGTGCGCGGTCGAGGGAAGGAGCAGCTCGGGCGTCGTCACCTCTGGGCGGTTGGCCCGTGCCCAGTCGCGCGCCGCCTTCACGGCGCAGAGAATGCTCTCGGTTCCACCGCTCGTGAAGTTGCCGACGACCTCGTCGTCGCCGCCGAGGTGCGCCGCCGCCATCGCGATGAGCTCGGTCTCCAGGCGGCGCGTCGACGGGAACACCGTCGGGTCGAGCCCGTTTTCCGTCAGGTACATGGTGTCCGCCTGCTTGATGACGCTCTCCGCCTCGGCCCCTGGATCGTAGACGTAGGCCCAGGTGCGCCCGTCGCGCCACGGCATGTCGTCGGCGCGGTATGCCTCGAGCTCCGCGAAGATCGCCTGCGAGCCGATGCCACTGTTCGGAATGCGCTTCATCTTGATCCTTTCGGTAGGCCGCAGCTGCCTGTCAGCGAGGTGGCGGCGCGTGTTGGAGTCGAACGTGATTGAAGGCCCAGAGGAACAGGAAGCCGAACGAACCGACCACGTGCCAGAGGGCATGGTAGGAGCCGACCCGCCCGTGAACGGTGTCGCCGGCCGCCGTCGCCAGCAGGAGGCCGACCGTGAAGCAGAGGACGACCAGGCGCAGCAGTGGAACCGCCACTTCCGGAATGCGGTGCCGGCGCACGGCGATCAAGACGACGACCGCGACCGAGTCGAGAATCAGCACGGTCTCGCCGATCTGGAACCCGCCGAACGCACCGAAGTCGATCGCTTCGACGGCTCCCCCGCGCGCGCCTTCGCCGGCCATCCATACGACCGCAGCGGCGTTGACCACGCCCGACACCGCGGCGAACCGACGACGAAAGTCGGCCCGGTAGTAGTCGCCCAGCACCGCCAGCTGGAGCGCGAAGGCGAGCAGCAGGTTGGAGCTGACGTCGGCGACCCGCCATGCCTCCATGCCCCAGCCGTGCCATCCGAGCGTCGGTATGCCGGTGACGAAGAGCAGGAAGTAGGCGGTCAGCCACCGGTCGGGTTGGCTGCCGACGTAGCGACACAACAGCAGTGTCGTCAGCCCAGCGCCGATCGTGCAGAAGCTGGTGACGGCGTTGGCGAGATCGGGCGCGGAAAGTGGTGCGGGCATGAGTGAGCCTGGTTACCTGTCTCACGAGGACCGGCGCAAGTAGGTCTTCCCTCAGGGCGCCGCGGCAGCCCCGGTGATTGCGCGTTCGCCGACGGCGGGCGGGGTGAAGGCGACATAGCGTTCGCCATCCCATGCGATCCACCGCAACGATTCGTTGTCGCAGGGAACGTCGAAACGAAAATCCGCGCGCCAGCGATCCTCGGCGGGATCATGGACGACCGTCGCCTCGAACCCGTCGATCTCGACACGGCTGCCGGCGCCGAGCGTCGCGTGCAGGGCGGCCGCGAGGGGCGCACGGCCGGCCGGCCAGGGCACGCGCCGCGGCGCAGCCGCCAGATCGATCGCCACGGCATCTTCCGCCGTCCGCACGATCGTCAGCGGTTCGGCCGAGAACGCCAGTACCCTCGCGGACGCAGGCAGCACCGCGCTGCGAGCCGCGCGATGGACCAGCAACCCCGGGCCGCGCGCCAGATCGGGCGCGTGCACGATCACCAGCTGCTGGTCGGCGAGAGCGGCGTCCGCCGGGAGGCTCGCCGCTGCCGCCTCCATCCGTTCGGCCGCCGCCGACGAGGTGACGATGCGCCAGGGCAGCAAGGCCGGGGCGACGACGAGATGCGCGATCAACCAAAGCCCGCCGAGCACGACGACGCCCGGCTGCAGAACCGTCAGGCGCCCGCCGGGTGCCGTGCGCCAGATCGCCGCGAGGTACTGCACGATGAGCGCCGATGCGCCGACAGCGACGAAGATCAACGAGCCACCGCCGCCGCCAGCCCAAGCTGCCGGGGGCATCGCCAGCAAGGCCCCAAGAGCCCAGAACCGAGCCAGCGTATTCCGCTGCAGGAGTGGGACGATGGTCCAGCCGACCAACACCGCCAGGCTCGCACCGACGATCGTGACCGCGACCGTCAGCCCGGTGCCGGCATCGACCACCGACGCGAACCCGGGGACGCCGAGCTGTTCCGCAGCCAACAAGGGGCTGCGCAGCACCAGCGCCGCGAGTGCGGCGACGGGCTGAACGAAAATACCGGTGACGTCGAAGCCGGCGACGGCACAGCCGACGAACCAGATCGCAGCGAGCGCCGCATAGGGGGCGAAGGCACCCCATTGCTGCGGGCCGGGGGCGCGCTCGACGGCGATCGTGTAGGCGAGAACGTAGCCGAGCCCGGCGATCGCCGTTTCGCTCGCCAGCAGCGAAGCGACGAAACAAGCCGGCGCCAGCCAGCGACCGGGCT
>CALJUJ010000547.1 GCA_937975525.1 uncultured bacterium | reverse complement strand
CCGGTGCCGGGCGGGCTGCCGCCGGCCTGCGGCGGCGCGTCGACGATCGCGATGAGCCCCGCGCTCTGGTTCTCCTACTAGGAGCTCCGCCCGGCGCGTCCGGCCGCCCCGGACCTGCCGCTCGGGCAGCTCCCGGGCCCCGAATCCGGTGTTTTCCCGAGCCCGGCCGGCGGCCCCGCTGGCCGCGCGCTACGATGCGGAGATGGCCGGCCACGTCGAGGTTCGTCTCGGCATCCGCTCGCCGCGCGCGGACTGCCTCGTCCGACTGGAGATCGTCGGCTCCGACCCGAGCGACGGCTCCCTCTCCCTGAAGATCGTGCCCTGCGACGCCGATGGCCGCACGCGCCCCGACGACCACCCGTCGCCGGAGATCGTGCGGCTGTCGACCGCGGCCGACGTCGACGCGTGCCACGGCGTGATGCGTGGCCGGCGCACCCAGGTCGCCTGGTTGCGCTGCGGACAGCAGGCGGCACCCGCGTAGCGCGCGCGAATCCGAGTTCGCGGTGCAAGCCGACGACGAGTCGTCGGGTTCTCGCCGGCTGCCTGCGGCGATCGCTCGAGCGACCACGTGATCGTGCGAGGCCGCGCGGCCGAGCCGGATCCGGTCGTCCGATCGGTGTCCTCGGACGGCTGCGGCGTCGGCGCCCGCGCACGTGCGCTCGTCGACCCGAGGCGGGCCCGGGGCAGACTCCCGGGTCGGGTCGGCCGGCCGAGCTGCGAGGAACGCGCGAGTCGCTGCGCACGCCGTGTCGGGGTGGCCCGACTCCGGGCAGCGGCCTACGCCGCGTTCGCGGGCCGTCGCAGCGAGAGCAAGACCGTGCAGACGAAACCCAACGCGCTCGAGTAGAGCACCCGCTCTGCTCGCGATGGCGACCAGAGACCACCGAAGCAAGCGCACGGCTCGGCAGGGCCGAAGGTCGCGATGCCGATGATCGTGAAGCACAGCATGACCGTCATCAGCGCGGCTGGTCTGGCAAGGCGATCGGTCAGCATGCCGATCGCCAACAGCGCCTCGCAGAGCCCGATCCCAGCTGTCGTCACGCTCTCGAGAGGCTCCGTCGGCCAGGCGCCGACGGCCTTGCCCAGAGCGGGCAACGCGAGGCCGGCGGCGCCGACCAACCGGAGCAGCCTCACGATCCAGGGTGAGGTCACCTGTCCACCTCGATCACCCATTCCTGGACCTCGTTGGGATCCCGATTCGTGTCGATGTCGAATTGCCCGTCGACCTGGACTCCCCTCAGGTTGACGCGGTACTGGACGGATGCGCCGGAGAACCAGCCTTCGACATGACTCTGGTTGGCCAGAGTCCTCAGACGCAACCCGCCGTTGTCGGCGGGGTTGCCGTACCAGATGCTCCCCCGGACGGGTTCCTCACCGTTCGCGAGTCGGATGACCAGTCGGCCCTTGTGCAACGGCACGTTGGCCACGACCACGTGCCGCCCGTCTTCGTTGACGCCCAACTCCAGGTCGAACGGACCGACGCTTCCCGCCGGAATTCCTGCAGGTCCGTTGACGATCTGCATGGTGCAGGCCGGCATCTCGCGGCGATCGCTGCTGCCGAAATCAACGGAGATCAGCTCTCCGAGGCAATCCAAGACACAGAGCAGCTCACCGTCTTCGAGGTGCAGCACTCTGCCGTCCGGGTTCCTGACTTCCAGAGTGAGCCACCCCGTCACGGCGGCCTCCTTCGCAGGAGTGTCGATCGTCAAGGGTGAGTGGATCGCGGATATCGGCACCAACGGGATTCGGTGCTTCGTCCATCCGGCGGACTTCGTGAACGCGTACGCGATCACGTGCGGTTCGGCGTTCGCTCTGCCTGGGCGTCTCGGCATCTCGACCACGGCGATCGCGCTCGGGAACTTCTCGCCGAGCGCGGCCTGCCATCGGGCTCGGGTCCGACTGTTGAAGTGTCCATCCGCGAAGCTGGTGTCGTTGGGTGCGAGCCGCAACGCGATCACCGACGGCACCCACCGCCTCACACACGACTACCCGGCAAGTCCCAGGAGCCTGCGCCTCCGACAACTCCCGCTGGTTCATCACGAAGTACGGCAGTTCTCCGGTGTTGAGCAGAAGCGGTTGACGCCCGGGCACGGTTCGCAGGACAGCGATCCCGGCGCGGTCTGACACCGCCTGCGTCGCCTGCTTGCCAGGAGCCACCGCCATACCCGCTTTGAAGTCGGCGAGCGACGCGAAGGCGTGTGCTTGCAGCGATCGGCTCACGAACCCCTCGGAGACCGCGACCGCGAATCCCTCGACGGGAGCACCGGCGGAAGTGACGACTTCGACGCGTAGATCGCAGGCGCCGAGCAGGCGCACATCGTGGTGTGTGCCTGGCCCTACTCCCTCGACCGCTGCAGGGAGATGTCGTGCATGGGTGACCACGACCGTGGCCGAATCTGCCGTCGGAGCGACGAACCGGGCGGTGCCGTCGCTTCCGGTCGTGGCGAGTTCGCGCGCCGGAGACTCGTCGCCGAGGACGCTCAGCTCGAACGAGTCCGACGGGAGGGCCAGGATCTTGGCATCGGCCAGGGCGGTTCCATCCTGACCCCTTACCGAAATCGAACTCGCCGCTGGCGAGACCTCGCCTCGGACGATCGGCGGGGTGCTGATCGCCGACGGGGCCTCTGCGATCGACTCACCGGCGAACCCAGACGAAGACCCCGAGTCCTCGGACCTCGATCGGCCCCCGAAGCCGTCGAGCAGCAGGAGCAGTGCAACTGCGGCTGTGACCATCGCGCACGCCGCCAACTTTCGACGCATGGTTCTGGGCCTCAAGGACGGCAGTTGCAGATCAGATACCAGCCCTCGGCCGGCTCTTCTCCCGATGTATCGAGCTTCTTGCAGGTGTTGGTCCCGGCACATCCGAGGTGGACGCAGTTGGTTTCGGGATCCATGCCGGCGTAGACGGTCTGGCCGTAGCAGGTGCACGTCTCGAAAATGCCGTCACAGCGACACTTATACGTGCCGGTCACGCTGTGGTATTGCTCATCGCATTCCTCGGCACAGCCACCGTCCGCGTAACAGTCGATCGCCCACCACTCCCCGAGCCACCACAGGCCCTCGTACCGGCACTTACAGATCTCGGTCGGGATCAGGGATACGGTTGCAACACCACCGCTTATCAGGAACAGAAGAGCAGTCGGCAATAACAGCTTCATGGCCTCTCCTAGATGGGGTCGTCGGAATCCGGCGGGTAGCTGGCGCGATCAAGGTGCACAAGAAGAGGAGGGGGGGGGGTACTTTCGCCGCCGAATCCGGGTGGTCGGTCCAACCCGTGTACATGGGTGACACTCGTGTCCGGGCGCGCGGGTGACACCGGCAGACTGTTACCGCGGCTTCGATCCGCGGCCCCCGCTCCGCTGTCGAGAATGTTATCGTTTCTCCGGCTCTTCAGGCCCCGCCCAGACCATTCGCACGCCCCATGCCTTCGATGATTCGACGGATCTTCCGTGCAGCCCGCGACAAGCGAACGCGGAGCGAAGTGAGGGCGTGCCAACGCCCCGGCTACGAGCCCGGCTCGCGGAAGAGACCTCGATGGGTGGAGACGTCGAGACTTCGATCCTCCATGACGTGATCTCTGCTGCGATGTCGGGGGCTGTCTGGCCCGTTCCGGTCCGTTCGCGGGGGTTCCACAGCACTCTTGCCGGAGGATCGCTCGCCGCCGGGTCGAAGGTCTTCGGGGATCGATCCGTCGCCTGGAGCCGACGACCGATCGGTGCCACCAGTGGAAGACGCGGCGAACGGCCGTGGCCACGGGCCGGCCCGCTCCCGGCAGCCGCCCGGGAACCGTCCGCGCCGGCCGATGCGCGGCGCCGTACCAGAACTCGACGCCGGCGGTCGCTCCCACACGCACGTAGACTCGACGGCTCCCGATGGACGACGGCACCGCGACGAGCACGGCGCTCCTGGCCGGACTGCGGGACGGCGAAGACCCCGCAGCCTGGGCGACGTTCGTGTCCCGGCACCGCCCGGTGCTGGTCGCCTACGGCCGGCGCCTCGGGATCCCCGCGGCCGACGCCGAGGACGTCGCGCAAGAAGCGCTGCTCGCCTTCGCCGAGGCGCTGCGCGACGGCCGCTACGACCGCGAGAAGGGCCGGCTGCGCGCGTGGATGCACGGCATCGCGCACAACGTCGTGCGCAACTGGCTGCGCCGACACGCACGGCGCGGCGAGGTGCAGGCGGCCGAGCGCGACGGCGAGACGGGGTTCTTCGCGCGGATCGCCGACGAGGACGCGGCGGCCGCGTGGGAGCAGGAGTGGAACAGGGAGCTGCTCCGGGTCGCCCTCGACCGCGCGAAGGACGGCTTCACGCCGGCGACGATGGCGGCGTTCGAACGCTTCGCGCTGCGCGGCGAACCCCCGGAGCTGGTCGCGCGCGAGCTCGGCCTGTCGACCAACGCCGTCTACATCGCGAAGCACCGCGTGCTGCAGCGCCTGCGCGACGCGCGCGCCGAACTCGAGGCGCTTTGGCGATGAACGGCTGCCCCGGCGCCGACGAGCTGCGCGCGCTGGCCGCAGGCGAGCTCGAGGGCGCGCGGGCCGATGCCGTGCTCGCGCACGCGGAGACCTGCGAGGTCTGCGCGCGTAGTCTCGCCACAGCCGGCGACGGCGAGCTGCTGCTCGAGGTCCGCGCCGCGCTGCGCGCCGAGACGTCGACGCCGGCGGGCGTGCGCCAGAACCGGGACGTCGGCGACGAGGTCGCGGGCTACCGGCTGCTGCGCCGCATCGGCGAGGGCGGCATGGGCGTCGTGTTCGAGGCCGAGCAGCGGCACCCCCGCCGGCGCGTGGCGCTCAAGCTCGTGCGGCGCGCGCTCGCGTCCGAGCGCACGCGGCGGCGCTTCGAGGTCGAGGCCGAGGCGCTCGGCCGGCTCCAGCACCCCGGCATCGCCGCGGTCCACGACGCCGGCACGTTCGACGCCGGCGACGGCCCGCAGCCGTACTTCGCGATGGAGCTGGTGCGCGGCGAACGGCTCGACGACTGGGCCCGGCTCACGGACGACGTGCGGGCCAAGGCAGAGGTGTTCGCCGCGCTGTGCGACGCGGTGCACCACGCGCACCAGAAGGGCGTCGTGCACCGCGACCTCAAGCCGGGCAACGTGCTCGTGGACACGGCCGCGCGGCCGAAGGTGCTCGACTTCGGCGTCGCGCGGGTCGTCGACCGCGAGGTCGTCGCGACCGAGCTGACGCTCGCCGGCCAGCTCGTCGGCACGCTGCCGTACATGAGCCCGGAGCAGGTGCGCGGGGACGCCGACGTCGACGCGACGAGCGACGTGTATGCGCTCGGCGTCGTGTTCTACGAACTGATGTGCGGCCACCTGCCGCACCGCCTGGACGGGCTCGGCTTCGCGACGCAGTGCCGCGTCCTGACCGAACAGGAGCCCGAGCCGCTCGGGCGGCACGACCGCAGGCTGCGCGGCGAC
>CALJUJ010000546.1 GCA_937975525.1 uncultured bacterium | reverse complement strand
CGCCTCACATCCAGTTCGGTCGCGGAATCACGAGACGAAAGCCGACGGTGGGATCACGGTCGGAACCGTCGCGACGCACGGCGAACGCCGGATCGAGGAACGGGCCCACCTGTCCCCAACTACCACCGCGAACCTGGTAGCGCCGCCCACCGTCGCTGCCGCGACGATCGCGACACCATTCGGCGACGTTGCCCACCTGGTCGAACACGCCAGCATCGCTCCGGCATTTCTGCAGAGACGCGACTCGCGCGGTCGTCCGCACCCCGTCGTCCACCGATTCGTTGCGGAAGTTGGCGAACGGACACTGTCGATCGCATTGATTGCAGCGGCTGCCGGGCTCGTCGTCGCCCCACGGAAAGCGACCGCCGACCCGTGCCGCGCGCTCCCACTCGTCGCACGACGGCAGACGCTGCTGCATGCCACTGCTCTCCCCGAGCCACGCGGCATACCTGGTCGCATCGACCGCACGGACGCAGTTCACCGGGTGGTCGTCGCGACCTTCGACGCCGGCGTTGCAATTCGGACCCGTGCCGGCTGGATCGCAGCGGCCGGCGGCGACGCAAGCGGCGTACTGCGCCACCGTGACCTCGGTGCGCGCAATCCAGAACTCCTTGACCGCCACATCGCGCGGCGGGCTGTCTTCACCGTAGCGGGCGTCGCCGAGAGAGACCGTGGCGGCCTCGATGAGGGCGAAGTCCTTGACGTCGGGGCGCCAGCGCCGCCAGGTGAGCTTCGCCTGGGTGACCTCGCCCGCGGTCACCTCGAGATCGACCTCGCCGACCTCGTTGCCGCGGAAGGCACGCACGATGTGACTTCCACGCAGCAGCTCGATCGGCTCCCCGGGTTTCACCTCGACCGGCTCGCCGTCGACTTCGAGACTGACCCACGGCCGATCGCTGTCGATGCGCACCGCACCGACGATCGGAAACAATACCGTCTCGACGTGGTCCTCTTCCCCGGCCGTCCAGGTTCGGTGGATCTCGACCGTCTCGTGACCGTCGAGCTCGAAGACGATCCGCGCCGCTCCCGCGCGCAGATCACGGCCCTCGAGCGGCGTGCGGCCGAGCTCGCGATCGTCGACCGTGACGCGCGCGCCCGCTGGTTCCGACCCGAACGACACGACGGCCGGCAGGGGATCGAGGTCCAGATCGACGTAGTCGGTCGCTCCCGGTCGCCATACGCGACGCAGCTCCTGCGCGGCGTGACCGTCGAGCAGCACTTCAACCCGGCTGTCCGTCGCCGGCAGTCGCACGGCCTCCAGGGGCGTCACGCCCTCGAGCTCGACGCCGTCGACGCGCACCGTCGCTCCGGGCGGTCGCGTCGTGAAGGTCACCGTGGCCGGCGCTGCGAGGAACGACGCCACGAGGCGCTGACGACCGCCACGCGGCCAATGCCGCTGCAACTCGAGCGGCTCGTAGCCGTCGAGGCGCAGCTCGAAGCGATGCGGCCCAGGTCCGAGAACGACGTCGAGCATCGGTGTCGTCCCGGGGAGCACGACTCCATCGACCCGCACCTGGGCTCCCGGCGGATCGGTTTCGATCGTCACCCGAGGCCGCGCGGGCGTCGGGGTCGGCGGAGCAGGCGGCGTCCTCGTCGGCGTTGCCGTCGGCGTCGGCGACGGCAGCGGCTCGAGCCGTAGGTCGACGCGCGTTGCGCTCCCGGGCTCGAGGCTCTTCTGCACTCGAGCGACCTTGAAGCCCTCGCGGTGAAACTGCACTTCGACGAAGCCCGGAGACACCGCCAGATGCAGGATCGGCGTGCGCCCCGGAAGCTCGCTGCCGTTGAGCGTCACGCGCGCCCCCGGAGGCTCGCTCAAGAACGATACGTAGGTTGCGGCAGGCCCGCCGACGGATCGCGGGCCGACGACGCTGGGCACGCACGACGCCAGACTGACCGCCGTCAGTGCCATGAGCGCGCGCAGAAGGAGAAGTTTCGTCATTTCGGCTCGCTCGCGAACTTGGCCTGGCCGCAGCGCGCTACGCCGGCCGCACAGGAATCCGGGTCGTCACGACACTGCACCAGAGCAGCGTAGCAAGCCGTCATCGCCTGCATCGAGCTCTGCCGACTCTCCTCGCACGACTTGGGCCCTCCCTTTCCGGCGCCGGGCCCGGTCTGGGGCGCGCCGCCGGAACGTGGCAGGGGTCGCGGCGGTTCGGCGCGTGCCGGCAACCCGGCGCTGCGTGCCTCGGGCATCGGCCCCGAACGCTCGATGGCGGGCGTCACTCGCGGCACGCGCGGAGGCGTCGGCCGCGGCGGGAGCGTCGGCCGCGGCGATGGGCGGGTGGGCACGACGGTGGCCGTGGGCGCCGGACGCTCGAATTCGATGGTGATGATCTCGTCGATGATCTCCGACGTCGACGGAAAGATGCGATCGTACTTGCCGGGATGCAGCGTCGTGCCGCTCTCGTCGCGGAGCAGCACGCGGTCGCGACGTTCACGCCAGGCCGCGAGGACCTCGGTCTCATAGGCGCGCTGGTAGTGACGCTTGCGCTCGGCCGTGCGGTTTTCGTCGGTCTCGACCTCGCGTACGAACCGCTTGCGGCGATCGGGCGCACGCGTCAGCAGCTCCTGCATGCGCACCGCCGCGCGCGCTTCACGCTGCAGGGCGGCGGCG
Organism: uncultured bacterium; assembly: GCA_937975525.1. Classification (GTDB taxonomy): domain Bacteria; phylum Desulfobacterota; class Binatia; order HRBIN30; family HRBIN30; genus CALJUJ01. The sequence continues at coordinate 3,425 of CALJUJ010000546.1, read as the reverse complement.
CGTGCAGCGAAAAGCTCCCGCGACTCTCGCAAACGCAGCTCGGCAGGGGAGGGAAAGAGCGTTGGGTCGGTACGCTCGTCCGCCACCGCCAACACGGCCAGGTCGTCGTCGGGGAGAGCGAAGGACAAGTCGGCGATTTGCGGTAGCTGCGCGGCAAGCTCCCGCGCCGCAAGGGCTTCTCGATGCTTCTGCAACGGCGCTCGCAAGCACGCGGTGAACATCGCTCGTACACGGGCATCGAGGTCGTCGTCGGCAGCGAGCATCGCTTCGAGAACGGCCGAGAACTCGGGCTGCGCTTCTGCCTCGACGCGTCCCGCGTGGCGCGCGATCAAGCGTTTGCGTGTCGGCGCCCAGAGCTCGTCGCGCAGTGCCCGTAGGTGATCGTCGAGCTCGACCGGCATCGTCGCGACGTCGTCGCCGGCGGCGGCAACCACGGTCGGCGCGGGCAGACCGGGACACGCGTCGTCGCCCGGCAGCGCCTCCTGTAGGGCGGTGACGAAACGCTCCCGCTGCAGAGCTTCTGCACGCGAAGCGACGCGCTCCGAAGCCGCCGCGAAGACGCCGTACGGCAGCGCGCTGGTGCTCGCCAGCTGGTCGAGGTCGGCGCGCAGCGCCGTAGCGATCGCCTCGGCGCGCACGGCGCCGGGTGGTTCCAGACGCACCACCGAGCCCATCTGCCGCCACAGCGCGTCGAGAGCCGCCGCCACCGCCGCGTCCGACTCGCTCTCGAGATTCGCTTCGACCTCGGCGAACAGGCCTTGCCCTGCGCGCAGCTCGGCGACACCGTCGCGCGCGAGCGCGCGTGCCTTCGGCCCGGCCGCGAGCTGCGCAGGACGACCGTTCGGCGCCGCCGCGAAGCGCTCGGGGTCGCCGACCAGGTCGAGCAGCTGTTGCGGGGAAGGATAGAGGGAGGCGCGCACCGCCTCGCGCTGCTCGGCTACGGCCGCTGCGCGCGCTTCGCGAAAACGGGCCGCGAAGCTCTCTGCGAGCAGGCCCTCGATCGTCGTCGAGATGCGCTCGGACTCCTCGCGCACTACGCGATCGACCCAATCCTCGGGCAGCCCCTCGCGCCCGCGTGCGAACGATTCGAGCTGGGCGCGGAACGCCTGCTCGAGGGCGCGCCGTTCCGCTTCGGCGAGAGCGCTGCGTGCCGCTTTCGGGTCGGCGTGCTGCGCGGGATCGGCGAGCATCCGCGCCGCCAGGCTCGGAGCCGGCGCAAGGTCGGTCGCCAGGGTCGCCATCGTACCCTCGACGGAGCGCAACGCCGCCTCCCGTACTTTGGCTTCCCGCACGGTCGCCGCCAGATCGACCACCGCCGTCACCGACGGTGCGGCCGCGGCCGGCGCGGCCGCCGCGGCGATCAGGATCAGTGTCGCCAGCCTCACAGATCGGCCTGTTGCACCGTGCTGCGCAGCAGTGGCACACCGAGGTCTTCGAGCCGCTCGACGAGACTGCTCGCTTTCAAGTCGACGAAGGCATCGAAGGTCTCGTCCTCGGTCGCCGACCCGCGGGCGCCGCGGATCGCCTGCCACAACAGGATGGATTCCTCGGCGACCTGGCGCGAAGCGTCCGGGTCGCGCAGCCACTGCAGCATCAGGTCGAGCTGCGTCGCCGATGCGGTATCGATGTAGCTCTCGACGTAGCCTCTCAGCTTGAGCTCGAACGAGGCGCGGTTGTCGTCGGTGATGTCGACCAGACGTGCTCGCGACAGTCCGGCAAGGTCGGTCTGCTCCGCTACGAGCTCGAGAAAGCGCTCCTCGACCGCCTGCCGCAAGTGCTCCTCGGTGCGTTGGCGGGCCCGCTCGTCGCCGAGAGCGGCGAACACCGCGTGGGAGGCGCTGGCGAAGAGGGGGTCGATCTCGCCGCCGAGGATGTCGTCGATGGCCGGCGTGAGATCCGCATAGCGGTCGATGCCGAGGTCGGCCGCCGCAGCGTCGCCGATCTCGTTGGTGGCCGCGTAGAGCAGCTGCTCCTGAAGCTCGAGCAGCGCGATGTCACGCTCGCGCACCAGCCGCCCGGTCGCCGTACCTTCGATGTCCTTCTGCAGCCGATTGATCTGGTCGGTCAGACTCTGCACTTCGGTCACGACCAGGAAGGCGAGGATGAGAACGATCGGAAGGGTCACCTGGAGGAGGACGTCCATCGACACGCCCCCCTCACGGTCGCCGCCTTCGACTTCGGTGACGATCTCTTCGTCGCCGGGTGCCGTGCTCATGCAGGTCCTTCGCTGTCCTCGTCCCGCGGCGGCGGACGGCGTATCCAAGCGTCGAGGGCCGCGAGCCGCGAGCGCGCGGCGCGCCCGCGCTCGGCCTCGGTCGCGAGACCGGCGATCGCCTCGGGCATGGGCGCGATCGCTTCCCGGTTCGCTTCGATCTCGCCGCCGTGCCGTTCGAGGGTCGCATCGGTGGCGTCGAGTCGGACCTGCAGCGCGCGTACGGTCGCGTCGAGGTCGCCCTGGCGGGCGGTGAGCGCATCGAGGGCTTCACGCACCGTCGCGACCGCGGTCGTGGCGTCGGCGAGGCGCTGCTCGAGCTGGGCGACGCGGCTGTCGAGACGCCGATCACGCAGCTCGGCACCCAGGGCGCGATTCTCCTCGGTGAGGCTGCGTGTCGAAGCGGAGAGGGCAGCGAGCTCCTCGGCTGCGTTGCTGGTTCGGCGGCGCAGCAGCTCGAGGGCCGAACGGCTGTCGCGCGGCTCGGGTGGAAGCAGCGCGGCACGAACGCGGCCGAAGAAGATCTCGACGGTGGGGCAGAACACGTACGCGAGCACGATGGCGGTCAGCGTGCTCCACAGTGCGGTTCCGAGGGCTTCGAGCAAGATCAGGGATTGTCGCTCGGCACGCGGGTCGACTTCGGCGAAGGCGAGCACGAAGCCGACGATGGTCCCGAGCAGGCCCATCTGAATGAAGTAGACCTTGTAAGGATCGGGGAAGGGGAAGTGTGTGCTGCCCCAGCGGCGCACGGAGACCGGGGACTGCAAGAGCAGGACGGCGGCGATCAGCATGCGGGCGGCGGTGAAGAGGACGAGAGCGGGAGAAACGACGGAGAGATCCTGGAGAAAGGGCTCGACCCAGGCCGGCACATCGACCGCGGTCAGGGCGAGGTCGCCGTCGGCACTGCCGCCGAGGATGTCGAGCACGCGGGCGCGGGAGTAGCGCAGGTTGTGGAACCCGATGGTCGCAGCGACGCCGGCCAGGGCGGTCGCCGCCGCGGCGGCTGCCACCAGGGCCGGCCGTACCCAGCGGGCCGCAGCAGGGCCGACAGGGTTGGCCTGGCGTGCGTGCGAATCTTCCATGGCTTCGGGCAACGATGCGCGCGCGGACGCCCGGGATCAAGAGAAGCAGCGGGCGCCGACTTGGTCGCGGGTGTGCACGCGTGCTAGCTAGACAGTTCAAACGAAAGTTTGGGAGGATCTCCGCAAGCGCA
>CALJUJ010000545.1 GCA_937975525.1 uncultured bacterium | reverse complement strand
CGCACGGAGGACCGCCGCCTCGTCGCCGGCGACGTGCTCGATCACCTCCCAGGGGTGGACGCCCACCTGCAGCCCATGGATCCGCAAGCCGTTCTCGTCGAAGAGGAGGCGCGGATCGTCGGCGTCGAGGTTCACGGTGCGGTCACGAGCGGAATACCGAAACGCGGACAGTCGATTGGCCCAGGGATGGAGGAACGGGATGCCCTGCAGGCAGCGTTCGGAAGCGAAAGCGGCGAGCGACCACTGGCGGTGCAAGAACTCGACGGACTTGCACCGCAGAGACGTCCCCAGCATGCCCAACTCGGGCGCAAACGTCGCCTCGACGAGCTCGTCGACGCTACGCAGGCCCAAGAGGCCGTAGCCGTCTTCGCGTGCGACGAAAGTCTCGTGCGCGGCCATCGTCCGAAGTTGTGCGGCGCATCGGCGGGTCGGTCAAGACGCGACGTCGCCTTCTTCGCTCGGGAGCGGCTGCCTTCGCAGGGGTTTACGTGAGCGCAACTTGCGTGCGACAAGCCGATGCGAGCCCGAAGCAGCCAAGGAGGATTGCATGTCGATGTTCCGACTTGCCCAGTACCTGTCCGTCGGCGTCCTGTTGACGACGGTCGTCGCGTGCGCCGAGGACGACGACGATCGCCGTGTCCGTGCGACGCCGACCCCGCTGGCGTCGGCGACGCCGGCGGCGACGCCAACCTCGGCGATTCCGGCGGCGGAGCTGTTCCTCGAGGGCGAGACCGAGGTCATCGTCGACGACCATGGGTTCCCGCACGTCTACGCTCCCGACGTCGCCTCGGCGACGTTCCTGCAAGGCTACCTGACCGCGCAGGCTCGGTTCTGGCAGATGGACGTGTTCCGGAGATTCGCGGAGGGCCGGCTCAGCGAGATTCTCGGCCGGGCGACGCTGGAGGCCGACGTCGACATGCGAACTTCGTTCACGACCCGCGATGGGCGCCGTCTCGAAGAAGCCCTCTGGGAACACGCACAGGAAGTCGATCCAGAGCTCGCGGCCGTAGTGCAGGCAGACACCGATGGAGGCAACGCCTGGATCGGGGATCTGCGCGCGGGCCGCAACGGGGCGACCTTGCCGCCCGAGTACACCGATGGAATCCTCGTCAACGAGACGCCCGAATCGCTCGACGACTGGCGCCCGCAGGACACCCTGGCGATCGGTCGTCTGCAAGCCTGGTCGCTGTCGGAGAGCGTCGGCGCGGAGGTCGGCTTCGCGCGCACCGTGGCTCGCCTCCCGGATGACCTGCTGCGCGACGTCTTCCGCTCCGCACCCGCATCTCCGGCGACCATCCTGCCGCCCGGCGCGAGCGCGCCGCGAACGGCGACGGTACGTGCGATGCCGCGAGCGAGCGGCTCGCCCGACTTGGCGACGCTCGACGCCGTGTCGGCGCGTTGGGAGAGGCTGAGCGCGGCGAATCCGATCGGCGATCTGGCCCGAGGCGTCGGCAGCAACAACTGGATCGTCGCGCCGAGCTTGTCGACGAGCGGCCACGCGATGCTCGCCAATGATCCTCACCTTGCGTTGTTCAATCCACCCGTCTGGCATGTGATTCAGCTCGAGGCACGCGAGACCGACGACGGGCGGCCGTACGGGGCGAACGGCGTCATCTTCCCTGGGCTTCCGGGCGTGATCCTGGGACACAATCGCGTCGGCGCCTGGGGTGCGACGACCTCGGGCTTCGACGTCACCGACGTCTACGTCGAAGAAGTGACGACGGCGCCCGACTCCCCGGCCTCGCCGCGTGCGGTGAGCTTTCGTGGCGAGCAGGTGCCCGTCCTACGCATCGAGGAACCGTTCTTCGTCAAGAACCGGAGCCGGCCGGTCGTCCATGTGATCGAGGTCGTGCCCCATCACGGGCCGATGGTTGCGGACCCGGACCTCGCCGACGGGGTCGTCGGATTGGCGGCGACGAACATGAGCTTTCGTTGGACCGGCCACGAGATGACCAACGATTCGCGTTTTCTCTTCGACCTGTCGCGCGCGCAGAACAGCGACGAGTTCTTCGCTGCCCTGGAGAACTTCGGAACGGGCGGGCAGAACTGGATCTGGGCCGACGTGAGCGGCGACATCGCCTACTCGGCCCAGGTGCTCGTTCCGGAACGTCCCGCGGGGGTGATCCCCTGGCTGCCGATGCCCGGCACCGGAGAAGCCGAATGGCGGGTAGATGACGACGGGCGCACGGCGTGGGTGCCCGCGGAACGATTGCAGCGGGCGCTCAACCCGGCAGACGGTTTCCTCGCGTCGGCGAACAACGATCACTTCGGCAACACTCTCGACAACGATCCCCTCAACGACGACGTCTACCTCGGCTACACGTTCGCCATCGGGCTGCGGCAGGAACGCATCCACGAGATGCTGACCAACGACGCCGGCGACCGTCCCGAAGGCACGAAGATCAGTGCCGCCGACATGTCGCGCTTCCAGTACGACCACAAGAGCAAGGAAGCGGAGCGCCTGCTGCCGTTCCTGTCGGCGGCTGCGCAAGCGCGTCCCGACCTGGTCACCCCGCCCATGCAGGATGCCCTGATGCGGCTCGAAGCCTGGGCGGCCGTCCGTCCCGGATCGCCAGGCTACGCAGCGGTCAGCGGCGTGGATGCACATAGTCTTCGCGACGACGTCAGCCCTCGCGCGACGCCGGTTTCGGACGAGGAGCGGCGCGACGCCGTGGCGACGTCGTTGTTCGTCGGCTGGAGCACGCGCCTGGGGCGGTTGGTGTTCACCGACGAGTTTGCCGGCACCGGCGTCGGTCGCCCGGGCGGCAGCGACGCGACCAAGGCGCTCCTTCACATTCTCGAAGACGTCGGCCGTACCGATGAGGCGTTTCGCATTCACACGGCAGGGGCGGACGGCCAGAGCCTGCTATGGGATGACGGTGGCACCGAGGCGATCGAGACACGGGACGAGATTCTGCTGGCGGCCCTCGCCGACGCGCTCGTTTTCCTCGAGGGCAAGTTCGGAAGCCCCGACATGGACGACTGGCTCTGGGGCTTGATCCACCAGGTGAACTTCCAGCACTTCGTCGGCCAGGCAGGAATTCCCGTCTTCGACCTCGGTCCGTTCGCTGCGCCGGGCGCTCGCTTCACGGTCAACCCCGCGTCGTACAGCTTGAACTCGAACGACTTCATCTTCTCCGGCGGACCGTCGAAGCGATTCGTCGCGGTGCTCGACCCCGCTGGGATCCGTGCCGTGAACGTCATCCCGGGCGGCAACAACGGTGACCCGGGCCGTCCCCCCGGCGGACCCGCGGCGGCGAACTACGATCGGATCAATGAAGAGATCCACTACGGTGACCACATCGATTCGTGGATCAACGGCGAGGTGTTCGAGTATCGGACGACGCGGGAGCAAGTCGAGGCGCACGGGCAAACGCGCACGATCTATCGTCCGCTCTGAGTGCGATGGGCGCCGCCGCGCCAGGCCCGTGGCGGCGTCAGCGACTGCGGCCTGCGGACAGAGCGACGAGCAGGAGGAACGCGAGGAAGATGGCGATGCCGATGCCCGCCTGCACCATGCGGCGCTCGTCCGCCGACAAGTCGCTGGCGCGCATGCGCTCGAGCGGTTGGGACAAATCGCCGAACCAGCCGCCGTCGGACGCCCCGGCGATGGTCGCGCCTGGAGGCCCCGCAGCGCTCAGGCCCGGCGCGTGGGCGCCGGCGATGGTCTGACCGTCGGCGCTCTCCAAGCCGCTCGGCAGGCCGATCATGAGCAAGCCCATGGCAAGGGCGGTCACGGTTTGCATCGAGCGTGATTGTCGCCGACGCCGGGCCCGGCGTCTACCGGACCCGCGCGATGGCAGGTAGGCACAGGCCGGTCGGCCCGCTAGCGTGCGTCGCGACGGGCACTCCGCTCGCGAGGAAAGGAGTCTCCATGCCGGCGCAGCAGCCATTCTGGGACGCGATCGCGCAGAAGTACGCTTCCCAGCCGATCAAGGATCCGACGGCCTACGACCAGACCATCGACCGCGTTCGTGCCCACCTGCGGCCTGGGGACCGTGTACTCGAGCTCGGAGGTGGCACCGGCACGACGGCGCTGCGACTGGCACCGCACGTCGCGCACGTCACCATGAGCGATGGTTCTGCCGCGATGGTGGCCATCGCCCGCGACAAGGTTCGTGCCGAGGGAGTGACGAACGTCGAATGCGTGGTGGCCGATGCACTCGACTCGCGTTGGCACGAGCGCAGCTTCGACGTCGTGGCGGCCTTCAACCTCTTGCACCTGGTCGCCGACGTCGAAGCCGTGGTGGAGCGCATCCGCGACATCGTCGGTCCCGGAGGGTTGTTCGTATCCAAGACCGTATGCCTGGGCGGTCCCTACCAGCTGCTGCGCCCGATCCTGTGGGTGATGCGGGCGCTGGGCAAGGCTCCTGCCGTGCGTTTCCTGAGCATCGCGGAGTGGGAGCGAATCGTTCGTGATGCAGGCTTCGAGATCCTCGAGGCCGACAACCTTCCTGCGCGTCCGCCGAGCCGTTTTCTGGTCGCACGGTGCCGATAGGGAGTGGGCTCAAAGCAGATCGAGGGCCTGGCCGATGTCGGCGATCAAGTCGTCGGCGTCTTCGATGCCGACGGCATAGCGGATCAGGGAGTCCTTGATGCCCACCCGCAGGCGCTCCTCGGTGGTGAGCTCGTAGAAGCTCATCAGGGCAGGCTGCTCGATCAGGCTTTCGACGCCCCCGAGGGAAGGAGCGATACGCGGAATGCGGCAGGCGTCGACGAGCTTGGTTCCCATCGCCAGATCGCCGGCCACCTCGAAGGAAACGACGGCGCCGAATCCCTGCATCTGCCGCGCTGCGAGCGCGTGCTCGGGGTGGCTGGCGAGGCCTGCGTAGTGCACGCGCTCGACCTTCGGGTGACGATCGAGGAACTCGGCGAGCGCCTGCGCGTTGGCGTTCTGACGGGTGACCCGCAAGGCGAGGGTCTTGAGCCCGCGGATGAGGAG
>CALJUJ010000544.1 GCA_937975525.1 uncultured bacterium | reverse complement strand
TCGACCTACTGCTCCTCGATCGAGTCGTCGACCTGGTCGAAGAGGGAATCGACGTCGGGGTGCGCATCGGTCGGCTCGCCGATTCGTCGATGGTCGCGGTTCCCGTCGGCTCCATGCGCCGGGTGTTGTGTGCGAGCCCGGAGGTCGTCGGCGGAGCCGGACCGCGCCGGCCGGAAGATCTCGCTGCGCAGCCGTGCGTTCGGTTTCGTGCTCTCGCTGCCGGCGAACAGTGGCGCTTCCGCGAGGGCAAGCGCGATGTCGCCGTACCCATCACCGGGAGGTTCATCACCAACCAAGCGGCCGCAGCGGTGGCTGCTTGCACCGAGGGGCTCGGCTTCGGGCTCTTTCTCCACTACCAGGTGGCTGCAGAGATCGAGGAAGGGCGCTTGCAGATCGTGCTCGAAGACTACGAGCCCGAGCCCTCACCGGTGAGCCTCGTCTATGCCGATGCGCGCCTGCCTTCGGCGCGGCAACGTGCCTTTCTGGACACCGCCAAGCGCGAACTGCGCCGCCGCCTGCAGGCGTTGGCCTGAATGTGTTCAGGCCGGGCCCCGGCGCAGGCGTCGCAGTGCACTGCGCGCGGCGAACCAGCCGCACATCCCGTGCACGCCGCCTCCGGGCGGCGTCGACGCCGAGCACAGGAAGACGGATGGATTCGGGGTGCTATAGGGATCGATGCGCGCGACGGGGCGCGTGAAGAACTGGTGTAGATCGGCGACGCCGCCGGTGATGGCACCGCCGACGGCGTTGGCGTTGTAGGCAGCGAAGTCGCGCGCGTTCATCACGTGGCGCGCGCGAATACGATCACGAAAGCCGGGAGCGAAGCGTTCCACCTGGGCTTCGATGGCTGCCGTTTGATCGGCATCGGACCCTGCCGGCACGTGGCAGTACGCATAGCCGGTATGTTTGCCCGCGGGCGCACGAAGGGAATCGAACTGGCTCTGCTGCACCAGGATCAAGAAGGGGCGCTCCGGGTGCTCGCCCCGCCAGACGCTGGCTTCGGCGGCGGCGATCTCATCGAGCGTGCCGCCGACGTGCACGGTCGATGCCTCCAGCACGCGCGGATCGCGCCATGGGATCGGCCCGTCGAGCGCCCAATCGACCTTGCAGACTCCAGGACCAAAACGATAGCGGCGCAGGCGTCGCCGATAGCGCGCCGGCAGTGCGTCGCCGGCGATGTCCGCCAGCTGTACCGGATCGGTGTCGAAGAGCACCACGCGGGATCGAGGCAGCTCGTCGATTCGGCGCACGTGCCTGCCCGTCTCGACGGTCCCGCCCAAGGATTGGAGATGAGCGACGAGGGCGCGCACGATGGCGCCCGATCCACCGCGGGCGACCGGCCAGTCGTCCCAATGCGCGCTGAGCGCAAAGATCAATCCGACCGCCGCGGTCAGGGGCTGGGTCAGCGGCAGGATCGAATGGCCCGCGCACCCGGCGAGCAGGGCGCGGGCGCGCTCGTCGCGGAATGCGATTCGCGCGAAGCGGGTCGCCGGCAGCAGGCCCAAGAGGCCGAACCGCGCCATCGACCAGGGATGTCGTGGCAGCCGCAGAGGTCCGAGCAGGTCGTCGAGCAGGGCGTGGCCGCCCCGCACGAAGGGCGCCAGCAGCCGTTCGTACGTTCGTGCATCGGCGCCGAGGTCGGCCGCCGTCGCTGCCAGCGAACGCTGCAGCAGAACGGCGGGTTGGTCGTCGAGTGGATGAGCGACCGACACGCTGGGGCGAACCCACTGCAGGCCATGTCGTTCGAGCGGGAGGTTGCGGAAGGCCTGGGACAGAACGCCGAAGGGATGGCAGGCGGAGCAGACGTCGTGGAGATAGCCGGGAAGCGTCAGCTCGGCGGTCCGCATGCCGCCGCCCGGCTCGTCGCGCGCTTCGACGACGTGTACCGAGAATCCGGCCCGGGCGATCTCGAGGGCGGGGGGGAGGCCGTTGGGGCCGGAGCCGACGCCGACGGCGTGGGGCGCGGCGACCATCGATCGGCTACCCCCGTTTCAGTCGAGGTAGCCGAGGGCGCGCAGGCGCTCGCGGTAGACTTCGTCGATCTCGGCGCCTGGGCTCGGCTCCGAGCCGTAGACCCGGTCGCGCCCGGGTGCCGCGAACGAATCGATCTAGGCCGCGAGGCGCTGGACGACGGCCGGGTGCGCCGGCGGTAGATCGTTAGTCTCGGCGGGGTCG
>CALJUJ010000543.1 GCA_937975525.1 uncultured bacterium | reverse complement strand
CGCGCTCAAGCGAACCAACGGCAGAGGCGGGTTCCGTAGTAGTAGCGAATGATGCGATCGAGCAGAGCCGTCGATCTCGCCGTGTAGGGGAACCCACCCTGGATGGGCCCCTTACCACGGCGATCGATACTGATCGGCAGTGCGTGACAATAGCCGCGCAGGCCGGTCTTGCCGTTGACCTGCCCGACCCCGCTCGCCTTGATGCCGCCGAACGGCGCCTCGGGAATTCCATACGTGATCGCCGGGTCGTTGATGCAGACACCGCCGGTTTCCATGCTCGCCGCGATGCGCAGCCCCTTGTCGACGTCGTTGGTCCAGACGTTGCCATTGAGGCCATACTCGGAATCGTTCGCCAGCCGCAGCGCTTCCGCCTCGCTCGCGACCTTCACGATCGCCACGATCGGGCCGAACGTCTCCTCGCGCATGATGCGCATCGACGGGTCGACGTCGACGAGGACCGTCGGCTCGTAGTAGAGGCCGCCGAGATTCGGATTGCGCCGTCCTCCGACGAGGACTTTCGCCCCACGGGCGCGCGCGTCCTCGACGTGCGATTCGATGATCTCCAACTGACGATCCCAGAAGACCGCGCCAACGTCGGTCTCGCCGTGGTCGCTCTGCCGCAGCGCCGCGACCTTGGCGACGACGCGCTCGACCAGCGGTTCGAAGATCGGCTCGACCGCGTAGATGCGCTCCGTGCCGCAACAGTAGTGACCGGTGTTCATGCACGAGCCGAACACCGCGCCGTCGGCAGCCCGCTCGAGGTCGGCGTCCGCGCACACGATCATCGCATCCTTGCCCCCGAGCTCGAGCGTGCACGGGATCAGCATGCGGCCACACGCCTCACCGACGCGGCGCCCGGTGGCGACGCTGCCCGTGAACGACACCTTGTCGACGCCGGCTTCGGTCAGCGCGGCTCCGGTGCGCCCGTCGCCCTGCACTACCTGGTAGAGGTCGGCGGGAATGCCTGCCGCAACGAACAACTCGCGCACCAGCTCGGCCGAGAACGGCGTGACCTCGGAGGGCTTGTGGACCACCGCGTTCCCGGCCATGAGCGCTTGCACGGTGGGGTTCACGGCCAGCGCGACCGGGCCGTTCCACGGCGTGATCAAGCCGACGACACCGAGCGGCCGGTAGACGATCCGAAGCTTCTTGGCGAGTCCCATCAAGCCGTGGACGCGGCGCTTTTCCGGCGCCAGGAACTTCGCGGCATTCTTCGCGTAGTACGAAATCGAATCGCAGGGCGCGTAGACCTCCATGGCGAGCGCTTCCGCGCGTGCCTTGCCGGTCTCGCGCACGACGGCCGCGACGATGTCCTCGCGCCGCTGCACGAACAGGTCGAGCAGGCGCCACATCGGTTCGGCCCGCTCCGCGAACGTACGCTGCGCCCAATCCCGCTGCGCCGCGCGCGCACGCATCACGGCGTCCCGCACCTCCTCGGCGGTGGCGCACGTAAGCTCGCCGATCGGCGCCAGGTCGATGGGACAACGCAGCTCGAAGCGGCGCGGCGCCCCTTCCGCCGTGTCGACGGGTTCGACGATCGCCATCTACGCTACCTTTCTCAGCGCGGTGACGGTGCCCTGCGCTGCTTCGTAGAGGAGATGCCCAAGAGGACGGCGCCGTCACCGTCACGCGCACCGCCTTCGCGGCCAGGGCGTAGGTCAGCCCGATCGAACCTGTCAAACCAACCACACGCTCCGCCGACCTCGCGGCTTGCGTGGGGCAGCCGGGGAAGCGAAAACCACGTTCATGCTCACTGCCACCGCAAGTCTGCCACTCTGGCTGCGCGCCCTGCACGTCGTGATCCTCGTGAATTTCGCCCTGCAGATCGGCTACGGCTCCTACATGACCTTCGTCGAAGTCCGACCAGAGGGCGTCACGGGCCCCCTGTTCGGCGCTGCCGCATCGATCCCCCACGAGATGATGGTCGCTCGCCGCCTCTACGCCTCCGAGACGTGGATCGCGATCGTCGGACTGTCGCTCTACGTGGGAATCACCGAGATCCTGCCGCGCCAGCTGCAGCGGATCATCGGCACCACCGACTGATGCGCTTCGACTTGGTCTATTTCGACCTGACCCGCGGCCTACCGATCGCGTGGCGGGTCTTGCGTCACCATCTCGGCTGGTGGACGACGGTTCGTGCACTCGTCGCCTTCACCCGCCGCAGCGCCAGCTCGGACCCCTTCGCCGGTCTCGGTCCAGCGGCCTCGCCCGCCGAGGCCTTCACCCGACACCAGCTCGCGCCGGTGCTGCACCTCGACGTCGTGCTGCGTGAGAATCTCCACTCGACTGCCGACCTTCACAATTCGATTCTCGAGGACCTCGTCGGCGAGACCGGCGCCGCCTTCATCGCTCACACCTTCCAGCAGCCCAGCGCCGACCTCTGGCGGACGATGAGCGACCGCGAGCGTCGCGCCTTCGCTCGCGGCGTCCTGGCGAAATTCGAGAACGCCTCCGGGGAAACGGTGGAAGTCGGCGACGACCACTTCGGCGTCGACATCACCTTCTGCCACTTCGCGGCGCTGACCTCTCGGCTCGGCCGACCCGACCTGGGGCCGTTGTTCTGCCGTGCGGACAGCGTCTTCTTCGGGCGACCTGGAAGCGCGATTCGGCTCGACCGCGACGAGACGATCGCCGCCGGGGGCAGGCGTTGCGCGTTCCGCTTTCGCTTGGATGCGGCGGCCTCGCACTAGCCACGGGCAGCACGATTCGGCGGCACCACCCGGGGCCGCTGCGCTTTGCGTCGTGCTCCGAAAACAAGCAGGATGCCGACGTGGAAGGGTCGAACATGACGAGCGAAACCTATCCGCCCGACGTGCGCATCGTCACCGTCGACGGCCGCGAGTTCATCCTCGTCGGCACCGCGCACATCTCGCGTGAGTCTGCAGATCTGGTGCACGAGGTCATCGAGAAGGAACGACCGGATTCGGTCTGCCTCGAGCTCGACGCGCAGCGCTTCGAGGCGCTCGCCAACCCCGACCACTTCGCGACGCTCGACCTGCGCCAGGTGATCCGCAACCAACAGCTGAGCACCTTGTTGATCAATCTGATGCTCAGCTCCTACCAGCGCTGCCTCGGTGACGAGCTGGGCGTCCTTCCCGGCACCGAGATGAAGGAGGCGGCGGACACCGCCGAGCGACTCGGCATCCCCGTGGAGCTGTGTGATCGCGACGTGCGCATCACGCTGCGCCGCGCCTGGGCGGCGATCGAATGGTGGCGCAAGCTGTGGATCGTTCCCGCTCTCGCGGCTTCGCTGTTCGAGAAGACCGAGATGACCGAGGACGACCTGCGCAAGCTCCGCCAGGAGGACATTCCGAACAAGCTCATCGAGGAGCTCGGCGCGGCGTTTCCGGCGTTGAAGACGGCGCTGATCGATGAACGCGACCGAAGGCGGCGACCGAGGCCGGATCGTCGACGGTCAGCGCACGCGCCTCGACCTGGGGATACTGCTCGGCGAGCGCGCCGAGCTCCGCCGCACGCTGCGGCGCGCGGCAG
>CALJUJ010000542.1 GCA_937975525.1 uncultured bacterium | reverse complement strand
ACGCCCGCGGCTACGCTCCGCCTCTCAAGTCCGTCATCGCTCTTGGAAATCCGCACGTGGCCGCCGCCGTGCGCGAATGGAAAGGCTCGTCGAATGCCGCTGCAGCCGCGTCGCTCGCACCCTCGCTCCACCATCCCCACATTGCTCCTCGCCGCCCTTCTCGGCGGCTGCGGCGACGACGGCGATCCGCCCGCGGTGGTCGCCACCGCAACTCCGACCATCACTCCGACGGCGACGCCTCCGCCGACGGTTACGCCACCCGCAACCGCAACCGCGACCCGCATGCCGCCCACCGCGACGGCGACCCAGACCGTACCCCCGACCGCGACTTCGACGTCGCCCCCGAGCCCAACGCACTCGCCGACGGTGACGCCGTCGCCGGTGCCGACCTCGAGTGCAACCGCGTCACCCGTTCCGACCGCTACGCCGACCGCTCCGGAGACGGCGACCCCGACGGCTACGGCCACCGCGACCGTGACCGATACCCCCCTGCCCACGGCCACCCCGACCCCCGAGGTGCTGCAGGCATTCGCCAGCGTCGAGCAGATCTATCTGGTCAACGCGCCGGCCGGCGCGCCCGTCGAGGTGCGCGACGGTAGCCGCGCGGTCGTCGCCAGCGGCACCACCGACGACGAGGGCTCGTTGATCGTCCGCGGGCTCGCCCCTGGCTCAGACTACGAGGTGGTGGTCGATGGTAGTGAGGTCCTCGGCGGCCTGCGCGTGATGGCGCCCGACGAGCATCCCGATCCGAGCTTCTACGCGACTCAGCAGATCGAACGGGGCTATGGCTACCTGCGCACGCGTGACGGCACTCTGCTCGCCATCAACGTGCTGCTGCCCGGACCCCCCGAGGAAGGCCCGTATCCAACCGTCATCGAGTACTCGGGTTACGATCCGGCCAACCCGACCCTGCCACAGCCGAGCACGCTGATGGCGAGTACGCTCGGCTACGCCGCCGTCGGCGTCAACATGCGCGGCACCGGCTGTTCCGGGGGAGCCTTCGACTTCTACGAGACGCTCCAACTCCTCGACGGCTACGACGCCGTCGAGACCATTGCCGCGCAGCCGTGGGTGAAGGGCAATCGGGTTGGTATGGTCGGCATCTCCTATCCCGGAATCAGCCAGCTCTTCGTCGCACGGACGCAGCCGCCGAGCCTCGCCGCCATCGCCCCGCTCTCCGTCATCTCCGACATCGGCCGCGGCATCCTCTATCCGGGGGGCATCCTCAACAACGGATTCGCGGTCGAATGGGCCGACGAGCGGCGCCGAGAAGCGCAGCCGGGTGGGCAGCCCTGGTCGCAGCGGCGCATGGACGAAGGCGACGAGATCTGCATCGCCAACCAGAAGCTGCGTGGGCAGACGCCCGACATCATCCAGAAGATCGAAGACAATGCGTTCTACGTTCCCGAGGTCGCCGATCCGCTGTCGCCGCTGACGTTCGTCGATGAGATCGAAGTACCCGTGTTCCTCACCGGCGCGTGGCAGGACGAGCAGACCGGCGGCTACTTCCCGGTCATGTTCGACCGCTTCACCTCTTCCCCCAGCGTCCATTTCTCGATCACCAATGGTGGACACATCGAGGCGGTCGATCCCGAGAACTTCGCGCGCTGGATCGAGTTCCTCGGTCTCTACGTGGCCGAGGAGATTCCACGCCGCCCAAACACCGCCAACCTCGTCCTCAACGTCGCCGCTTCCGGAATCTTCGGCGTTCAGGGCTTGCGCCTTCCCCCCGATCGCTTCGCCACGACGACGTCCTACGAGGAAGCTCTGGAGATCTTCGAATCCGATCCCGCCGTGCGTGTCCTATTCGAGAACGGCGGCGGTGCGCGCCCCGGATCGCCGTCGCCGACGTTCATCGCCGAGTTCGACGCCTGGCCGATCCCGGAGACCGTGGCGACGACGTGGTACTTCGCCGGTGCCGAGACCCTCGCAGAATCCCAGCCTACGGGCGACGCGGCCGACAGCTTCGTCTACGACACCTCACGCTCGCAGCGCGTGACGCTGCCCTCGGGCGGGCTCGCCGACGTCTGGCGCGCTTTGCCGCCGTGGGATTGGCGCTACCCGCGTGACGGAAATGCGCTCGGCTACGCGACCGAACCGCTGGCCGAGACGCTGACGATGGTCGGCTCCGGCAGCGTCGACCTCTGGCTGGAGTCGACCGCCCCCGACGTCGACGTCCAGGTGACGCTCACCGAGATCCGTCCGGACGGCCAGGAGGTCTACGTCCAGAACGGTTGGCTGCGCGCGAGCCGGCGCCATCTCGATCCGAACGAATCGACCGAGCTTCGCCCCGTGTCGACGCACCTGGAGGAGGATGCGGCCGACCTGCCCGTGGGTGAGCCGGCTCTATTGCGCGTCGAGATTTTCCCGTTCGCGCACGTCTTCCGCGCGGGCTCGCGCATCCGCATCAACGTCGAGGCGCCGGGGGCCACGCGGCCGCGTTGGCGTTTCCGAGCCCTCGAGTACGAAGAGGAAGTGATCAATACGGTATGGCGCTCGAGCGTGTATCCGTCGAAGGTGGTGCTCCCGGTGATCCCCGGCGTCGAGGTTCCCGAGGAATACCCGGCATGTCCCGGGCTGCGGGGCCAGCCGTGTCGCGATTTCCGCGCCTGGAGCAATATCCCGGGCTGAGCGCTTCCGGGTCCGCTTGAGTTGTCGACGGATCCGGTCCAGGAGTGCGGGCGATGAAGCTTCGTCGCCCGCCGCACCGGTGGTCGGTCTCCGTCGAGCAGGCCGAGCGCCTGCAGCTCAAGCTCGCCGCCGACGTCATCGTCGAGCCCTACGGCGGCTCGCCGAGATTCGTCGCCGGCGTCGACGCCGCCGTCCTCGCCGACGGCTCTGCGTGCGTGGGCGGCGTCGCCGTCTGGGACGCCGTCGCCGCACGGATCGTCGAAACCCACACCTCGCGCCGCCGCGTCGTATTTCCGTACGTTTCCGGTCTGCTCTCGTTTCGCGAAGCGCCGGCGGTGCTCGCCGCGTTGCGCAAGGTGCGCGCGCCCGTGCAGGTGTTGCTCTGCGACGGCCACGGCCAGGCCCACCCGCGGCGCTTCGGGCTCGCCTGTCACGTCGGCCTGATCGCTGACCTGCCGAGCGTCGGCTGCGCGCCGCGCGTGCTGGCCGGTGCGCACGGCACGCTCGGCGAGTCGCACGGCAGCAGCGCCGCGCTCCGCGACGATGGCCAGGAGATCGGTCGCCTGCTGCGAACCAAGGCGGGCTCGGCCGGCATGGTCGTCAGCGTCGGTCACCGCGTCGACCTCGCGTC
>CALJUJ010000541.1 GCA_937975525.1 uncultured bacterium | reverse complement strand
TGTTCGAAAACCACGGTGACGACGCCCCGCTCGGCCAGCAGTCCGGCAATCTCTGCTCCGGCCAAGGCCCCGCCGACAACCGCCACGATGTACCTCGACTCCGCCACGCCGCCCGAACCATACCCAAAGTCGGCCCCGAAGCGAAAGACGGGATCGCCGACGCCACCGAGGGCCGATGGTGGGTCACTTCGTTTTCCATCGTGTCGATCGGAGACACCCACGACGTCGATCGAAGCGTCGATCGAAAGCGTCGATCGACGACACCGATGGCCGCACCCCATCGCCGAGATGCCATATCGCCGAGACACCCATCGCCACATCGGCGACGAATCGGCGAGACAGCCATCTGAGGAAACGATCTGGAGAGGGAGGCAATCGAAGACACCCAGGATACGATCGGAGAGATACGATCGGAGACACCCTACGATCGGAGACACCCATGGAGACGATCGGGGAACAGACGAACGAGGACACCCATTTACGGGACGATCGGCGACGCCCTTGGAGAGAATCGGAGGCACCCATCGCCCCTGCCGCCCATCGACCCTGCCGAGCCCCCCTGTGCCGGGGACGTTCGGCGCGACGATCGGAGCCCCCCTTGGCCGAGACCCTCTCGCGCCAGGATCGGATGTGACGATCAGAGATATCCATGAACGCAACAATCGGCGACCCTGCTCTAGGGAAAGGTTATCCGAGAGGTATCCGAGAGGTATCCGAGACACCCATCACCTAGGCACCTGTTGGCAGATCGCGCCCCGAAGGCTCCACTCGCTCGATGGGGACCGTCCCGTTCGATTCGCGTCACCGCTCGAGATCGAACGGAGACGCGACGCAGGGCCGTCGCCGGTTGGCGCCGCGGCACGAGCGTGTTAGAAGGCCGAGTTCGGCATCATAACGGAGATCCAGAAAACATGAGCGAGATCGCCATCGGAAAGAACGTCGACAGCTACTGTGGCAAGTGCAAGCTAGTGCTGGCGCACACGATCGAAACCGTCGTAGACGGCAAGATCAAGCGCGTACACTGCAACACCTGCCAGGCCCAGCACGCCTACCGCGCGAATGCGCCCGGCGCGCGCAAGAAGGCGGCGGCCGCGGCAAGCTCCAGCGCCATGCCCACGGTCGCCGACTACGATGACCTCCTGAAGAAGTACGACTCCGCCAAGGCAAAGCCGTACGCGCCGACGACGCAGTTCACCGAAC
Source organism: uncultured bacterium (assembly GCA_937975525.1). Classification (GTDB taxonomy): domain Bacteria; phylum Desulfobacterota; class Binatia; order HRBIN30; family HRBIN30; genus CALJUJ01. The sequence goes on along the minus strand of CALJUJ010000541.1, from coordinate 1,001 downwards.
GAGACCTTCTCAACCATACGACTTTCGGGTTGGGAATCGTCACCGTTCGGCGCGGGGACAAGATCGACGTCCTGTTCCCGGACAAGCCGCGCACGCTGATACACGCTCGCTGACGTGCGGCCTCACGCCGCGACCGTCGTGCCCGCCTGTCCCGACATCAGCTCCGGCAGGTCCTCGAGGCGGCCGATGGTGGCGATCCCGCCAGCGCGAGCGAAGGAGACTGCAGCAGCGACTTTCGGAGCCATCGATCCAGGTTCGAGATCGAGCCGCGCGGCTGCCGACGGCGACAGAGTGGAGAGCGGCCCACCGTCACGCCGCGGCCAGCTCTCGTAAACGCCATCGACGTCGGTGGCGATCAACAGCCGGCGTGCACCGACAGAGCGCGCCAGCAAGGCCGCCGTGTGGTCCTTGTCCACCACTGCCTCGACACCGCAGACGGCCCCGTCGAGTCCGATTACCGGCACTCCCCCCCCGCCACCACAAATCACCAGCACCCCAGCATCGAGCAGCCGCCGCACCGTGGCGATCCCGAGCACCCGCAACGGCCGCGGCGACGGGACGACCCGACGGTACCCGTCGCCGTCCGCCGCAATCGTCCATCCGTGCCGAGCGGCTCGCTCGTGCGCCTCGGCTCCCGAGTAGACGGGACCGATCGGCTTACTGGCGAGCTGCCAGGCGGAATCCTTCGGGTCGACCTCGACCTGGGTGAGCAGGCAGGCCACCTCCCGCCCCTGAAGCGCGCCACCCAGGGCTTGCAACAACCAGTACCCGATCATGCCCTGGCTTTCCGCATTGAGCACGTCGAGCGGATAGCTCTCGACGTCGCGGAAGGCCGCGGCCTGCAGCGCGAGCAGGCCCACCTGGGGTCCGTTGCCGTGCGCCACCACCACGTCGTGCACGGCGGCGACCGCAGCGATACCCTCCGCGGCCGCCGCCGCACGCTGGCGCTGCAGTCCCGCGTCCAACGGTTCACCGCGGCGGGCCAGCGCGTTGCCTCCGAG
>CALJUJ010000540.1 GCA_937975525.1 uncultured bacterium | reverse complement strand
GCCCTTGATGTCGCACGAGCCGCGGCCGTAGATGCGTCCGTCCCGCACCGTCGGCGTCCACGGGTCGATGGTCATGCCGTCCACCGGCACGGTGTCTTGATGGGCCTCGAACAGGATCAGCTCGCCGCCTTCCTCCGGCGGCACGTACCCCCGCAAACGTGAAGCGCCGCCGAGCGGCGGAACCCAAAGTCGATTCGGGCGTTTCCTGCGGGCGAACGGCCATCCGAGCCAATCCCCGCGCATCCGGTCGCAAGCGAACGGCTTCGTCACGAGCTTGACGAGTTGTCCGCGGGCGGCATCGGCGAACGCTCTCAGCCGAGCAGCCGCAGCCCGTGGCACGGATAGTGCTTATCACAGTTGCGATGGACGTTGGGTCGCCGCGAGGTACACGTTGCCCGAGCTTTCGACAGCCGTCGTGATCAACCTGGTCGCGGTGCCGCCCTTGCTGGCGGGAAGCGCGGCTCTCGCTCGCGGGTCGGTCGTCCTCGCCCGCGCGCGGCGCTCGCCCGTGAGCGGGACGTTTTTCGTGCTCGCCTGCACGGCCACCTGGTGGCTCTTCGGCACCGCCGGGATGTACCTGTCTCGGGACGCGGCAACGGCGATGGCCTGGCAGCGACTGCTCTTCGTCGGCGTTTGTCTGGTACCGGCGGCGTTCTTCCATTTCGCCGCAATCATCTGCTCGCGCGGACGGCGCTACGCGGCGTGGATTCGGCTTGCTTGGATCGCGAGCGTGGTCGCATCGCTGTTCACTCTCGGCACGGACTACTTCTTCAGCGACGTGTCCCAACGTTGGTGGGGATTCTACCCCGAGTATCGGCGGCCGGCATTGATCTTCCTCGCGTTCTTCGCGTTCATGATTCTCGCGGCGGTGCGGGAGTTCGACCGCGAACGCCGCGGCGCGCCGACGTCGCTGCGGCGAAAACGCGCCGGCGCCCTGCTCGTCGCCTTCTCGCTCGCCGCCCTCGCCACAATCGACTTCCTCGCAGCCTTGCGCTTGCCCATCTTCCCACTCGGCAGCGTGTTCGTGATGGCAGCGATCGCCGTGTCGGCCTGGACCCTGCAGCGCTACCGCTTCGTCGGCCTCGCCCCCGAGTTCGTCGCACAAGAGGTGCTCGCGACCATGGCCGATGGCCTCGCCGTGTGCGACGCGAGCGGACGCATTCGCGTGACCAACCATGGACTTCGGCACTTGCTCGGCTACGCGCCCGGAGCACTCGAAGGCCGCCCCATCGACGTTCTCGTCGGCGGTGCCTCGGTGGCGGAAACGCAACGCCTCCGCGAGCTGCTCCAGCGCTCGCAGGCACGGGACGAAGAGATGACCTTCCGCTCGGCGAGCGGGTCCGAGATTTTGGTCAGCGTCGCGTCGTCCCACGTGCGCGAGCGCCACGGCTCGAGCGTGGGCACCGTGCTGATCGCGCGCGACACGCGTGAGCGCAACCGCGCCAACCAGGAGCTCAAGCGCTATGCCCAGCAGCAGGCGACGCTGACCGAGATTGGCCTCGAGGGCCTGCGTTGTCGCGAGCCGGACGACTTCATCCGGGATACCGCGATACGCATCGCGCACAGTCTGCAGGCCGATCGCGTCGACGTTCTCGAGTTCATCGACGACACGCGGAGGTTCCATTGGGTCGCCGGCTACGATTCTTCAGCCGAGGAACCGAGCCACGGCGCCCGCGCCGCCGCCGTCAGCCACCTCGCCGCGCACACCCTCGCCCACGACGGGGTCGTGATCGTCGACGACGCCTCTCGCGACGACCCACTCGTAGAGTCGCAGCCAACGTCGACGGACACCCAGCGCAGCGCGATCGGCACCATCGTCCGCAACCCCACCGGAACCTGGGGCGTCATCGTCGTGCAATGCTCGCAGCCTGGCCATTTCTCGCAACGCGACGGCGGTTTTCTCGAATCGGTGGCCAACGTCCTCGGCCACGTCGTCGAACGTGCGCGCGTCAACGACGAGCTCCGCGAGCAAGCCGCCACGAGCACGGCTCTGGCTCGCATCGGCCAGGAAGCCATCGCCCGCCTCGATCGGCCGGATCTCGTCGAGCATCTGTGCAAGCTGACCTGCGAAGCCATGGGAAGCGACAGTTGCTTCACCCTGTTGTGGGACGAGCAGCGTGCCTCGTACGTGTGTGCCGGCGCCGCCGGCGGGGCGTCGCGCGACGCCGGTGTAAGCCGCGGGCAACCATCGAGGAGCTCTTCGCCCGCCTCGAGGGTACCGACGTCGCCGTGTCGCCCACCGTGCCGAGGGCGGTCGCGCCCGATTCGACGAAGGCCGAGGCGTCCCCCGACCCCTGCCTCTGCATGGCGCTGCGGCGCGGCGACGAGATCATCGGGGCCCTCGTCGCCAGCTGGCACGGCCCGGGGCAGGCCCTGCGCGCCGCTCAATGGCGTATCGGCCGTGGCATCTCACAGATCGCGTCTTTCGCCCTCGAGAACGCGCGGCTCGTACGTGAGCTCGGCGAGGCAGACCGGATCAAGTCCGACTTCGTCGCGACGATGTCGCACGAGCTTCGCACCCCGCTGGGGGTCGTCATCGGCTACACGGACCTGTTCGTCGACGGCGAGCTCGGCGAGCTTTCCAACGAACAGCTGGAGATCATGCGTCGCGTCCGACAGAACGCGACGTCGCTTCTCGAGCTGATCAGCTCGACTCTGGACATGAGCCGGC
>CALJUJ010000539.1 GCA_937975525.1 uncultured bacterium | reverse complement strand
CCGCGCAGCCGCGCCAGGGGGCCGTCCATGCCGTCGGCCAGGCGGCTCAGGCAAGCCAGCAGGAAACCGACCGCAACCGCATCGAAGGCGACCGCGAACGCAGCGGCGACACCGGCCGCCGCGCCGAAGAGGGTGAGCTGATCGGGAGTTACGCCGAGGCCGTCGAGCCTTCGCGCCCCTGCCGTGAGACTCGGCTCCAGCAGCCGCCGCATTCGCTGATCGAGCATCTCTCCCCCAGCTGTGGCGCACCCTTGGTCACGGGCGTTGGCCCGCCTGCGCGTTCATGGTCCAGTCGTAGTCCAGGTAGCGCACGGGACGCGATTCGAGAAGCTTCCGCTGTCGATCGTCCAGGTAGGGAGCGAGAGCGGCCGCCAGAGAGGAAGCCTGCTTGGTGAAGTCCTCGGCGAACCACTCGAAGATCTTCGACAGCCGGGCGGAGCCTTCTTCCGCCGAGAAGCGATTGCGGCTCGGGTCGGCGAGGAACCGCTTCGCCTGGTCGTCGAGCTGGGCATCGAGGCGTTCGCCGACGTAGGCTTCGTCGCGCAGGACCGGGCAGCTCGTCGAGGCGCAATTCACGGCGAAGTGGACGCGAAAATCGTCGAAGGTCGACCGGATGATCTCGTGCTCGATCTCGTCGAGGGTGCGATCCGCGCCGGCGACCTTGCGCTCGTAGGACTTGAAGAAGCGGTAGCGGCCGAAGAGGCTCTCCGCGTGGTAGCCGTCGAGGATGCCCGCGACGGCCACGGCGTTGTAGGCATTGATCCAGAAGGCGAGCCGCTGCTGGTCGTCGGCGAACGCCGTCGGATCCGCCTCGGCAAGCGATTGCAGATAGGCATCGAGTGCTGGCCGGTCCTTTTCTGCGAGGGAACGATAGGCAACCTTGCCTTCGCCGTCGACGTGCGCTCGCAGGATCCGGTTCCAGCTGCCGTGGTCGAACGACGCCAGCGCCGGCGCGGCCACCGCAACGCCGACGATCGCCAAAGCGGCGCCGAGGAGCGCCCGCCCAACGGACGAACGCGAGGTATGGGTGCGACTCATGATGTACCTCCTCCCGATCGGATGCAGTCCGAGCGCATGAGTTTCGCGTCGATCGTGGCCATCGACAAGGACCAACGCGCCCGAGCACGGGATCGTTCCGATCATCGCAAGTGTTCGCAGGCACCGCCGCCTCGCATCCCTGTTCCCCGCCGCGCGCCATCCCGACGCCGTGCGGCCTCCCAGCAGGCGTCCAGACGCGATCTCATTGCCGAGCGATCCGATTGACCTCGGCGGCGCCGTCAATAGACTTGCGCTTCCCGGCGGCCGGGCCGCCAAACCGACTGGTTTCTCGATGTCTCGACCGCGGCGTCGCCGAAGCTCGTCGCGGCCGCTACGATCGATGCTGCGCTCGCGGTGGCCGCGCGGCGCCCGTTTCGCGTGGTCCCGTTCTTCGATCCCGCCCCTTGGGGCGGGCAGTGGATGCGCGAGGTCTGTGGTCTACCGCAGGATCCGCCGAACTTCGGGTGGTGCTTCGACTGTGTTCCTGAAGAGAACGGGCTCGCGCTGGCCTTCGGCGATTCGCGCTTCGAGCTGCCCGCTCTCGATCTCGTCGTGCGCGAGGCGCGCGCGCTACTCGGCTCCGAGATCGTCGCGCGCTACGGCGCCGAGTTTCCGATTCGCTTCGACTTCCTCGACACCATCGGCGGCGGCAACCTTTCGGTGCAGGTCCATCCCCAGCGCGACTACATGCGCCGCCACTTCGGTCTCGGCTACACCCAGGACGAGTCGTACTATCTGCTCGACGCCGACCCAGGTGCTCATGTGCACCTGGGCGTCGTCGACGGGACACGGCCAGAGTCGATGATCGCGGCCTTGCGCCGCAGCGAGCACGGTGAAGAGCCGTTTCCGGCCACCCACTACGTCGGTCGCTTTCCAGCGCGTCAACACGATCACTTCTTGATTCCCGGCGGAACCGTGCACGGCTCGGGAGCCGGGAGCATGGTGCTCGAGATCAGCTCGACGCCCTACATCTTCACCTTCAAGCTCTACGATTGGGATCGTCCCGGCCTCGACGGGCGGCCGCGGCCGCTGCACATCGACCGCGGCGCGGTAAACATTCGTTTCGACCGTGACGGAACATCCGCCCGGCGTGAGCTGATCAATTGCCTGAAGCCTCTCGAGTCCGGTCCGGGCTGGCGCAGCGAGCGAACGGGCTTGCACGCAGCGGAGATCCTCGAGACGCACCGGCACTGGTTCACGGGGTTGACGCCGCACGCAGACCTGGAAACGGTGCAGGTGCTGAACCTCGTGGCAGGCGAGGCGGCGGTCGTCGAGTCGCCGGACGGCGCGTTCGCCCCGTTCGAGGTGCACTACGCCGAGACCTTCATCGTCCCGGCGGCGGCCGGCCCGTTCACGTTGCGACCGCTGCCGCGCAGCGGTGAGGACGGCGAAGCGCACGCGACCATCAAGGCGTTCGTGCGATCCGCAGCGGCGACCGAGTCGACAACCGGCCGGCCTTGACCTCCAGACGACACGCACGACTCGAACGAGACAACTCGAACGAGAAGTCGAAATAGAAGTCGAGATAGAAGAAGTCGAGATAGACACCCAGTTTCAAAGAAGTCGAAATAGTCGAAATAGAGACCCAGTTTCAACACGGATGACATCGAACACGAAACCCGATTTCAACATG